>CAYTPE010000021.1:10934-19018 GCA_964439885.1 uncultured Gammaproteobacteria bacterium | reverse complement strand
CGCTACTACTGCGACATCGGCATGGGGTGCAAGGTGGACGGCGACTGCTGGGATTGGAACGGCGGCAACCCCGCCGTCTGCGTCGCCGGCAAGTGCGCGTGCCCGCCGGGCACGTCGTACAAGATCCTCGCCGACGGGGGGTTCGCCCCCGTCTGCGTCCCCTAGATCCTCTCTCAACCCCAACCTCCCTTCGCAACACGCCCACCCGGCGTCGACCGAACGGCTAGGCTAGCGGGTTCGGTCGTTCGCTGCGGCGCACGACCTTCCATCAGTATTCAGTTCCTAAGTAGGGAAGTGGATAGTGATGAAACAAAAAATCCCGATACATAGTCGGGATTTTTTAATTACTTTTTATAACGCCAGCGAGGGGAATGGTTCCATATCCAAAATTTCCTGGGCATCTGTTTTTGTAAGTATATTTTTTTGTTCTAACTTTTTCACCAGCACTTTTACTTTTGTGTCTTCTTTGCGGATAAGAATCGTCATGTCGCCCTTTAGGTCACTCATTTTATCATCCAGGTATTCTTTGGTCACCATTTGGGACTCTATGGCAGTTACCTTCTGTTTCAATTGACTGAACTCATCTTTAGTGACCGCATTATCCTTGATAAACGTCACTGCCTCTAAGATATCTTCGAGGGTTCGTTGGTTTGTATCCTCCATACAAATTAAAATTAAGAATGAATATAGGGTAGTATATCGACCAAATTGTCGTTTGTCAAACCATCCATTTTCGGCTATACTATAGGCAATTCTATTGATTCGTTTCGTATTTTAGTACGGTTCGTACTTCCGTACGTTCAGATGGACATAATCTCACCACCTAGTGCATTATATGCACGACGCCTACATCTACCTCCTCACGCATTGGTTCACGCTCCTCCTGCTCGGCCTGGCTTTTTCCCTGGCCGTCGTTTTTTTGTTTGCGAGCGGAAAAAGTCACTACCTCTTGTACGCGCTGCTTGTCTGGTTTCCACTCGAAACACTGGTGCTGCGCTATATCCCCATCGACTACTACGCGCTCGGCAAATATTTTCCCGAACTAGTTCTCTACAGCACCGCGCTCATCAGTTGGGGGCGCTATGTACGGCGCACGGGGCGAATTTTTCCGCGCACGCCGCTCAACAAATGGATGGCGCTCTATTTTATTATCGCTGCTGTATCGCTTATCGCGAATCAATATAGCGCGTTTACCTGGCTGCTCGGCGTGCGTCAGCTCACGCGATTTGCGCTCGTATTTCTCGTGATTATTCTCGAAGATTACCCCACCGAAACCATCAAAAAATTTGTCTGGCTCGGCGGCACCATCGCGGTGCTCGAAGCGCTGCTCGCGATTGTGCAATATTTTTCCCGCGGCGCGCTCGACCCATATCTCTTTTTTTCCGATACCGTATCACTCGACGGTATCCAGCTCGAAGGGCTCAATCAATTTTGGGCTCCGGGCCAGAGAGTTTTTGCCACACTGGGGCGCTACGATCGGCTTGGTAGTTTTTTGGTGGTTATTATTTTATTTTACTACCCGTGGCTCTATCGGGCCCGCACCGAAGACGAAGCGGTGTGGAGCAAAGTAATAATGGGCGTGCTGCTCGTCGCGCTGCTCTTTACGTATTCGCGCGCCAGCTGGCTCGGGTGCCTCGCGGGCATTCTCTTCATGGCGCATTATATTGTGCGCGACAAGAAATTAGTAAAAATGCTGCTCACCGCTATTGTAGCCGGAGGCGTAGTGCTGCTTGGCGTGGTGCTTACCAATAGTTATGGTGGTGGCGTGCTCGATAAGCAGAGCCAAACTGTGAGCGAGCGTTTGGTAGAAGCAGTCAGCTGGTACAGCTGGAAACAAAATTATCAAGGCTATGGCCGTATCTTCTTCCTTATCAATACTCCACGCGTGGTAGTGCGCGCCGCGCCGCTCGTTGGGGTTGGCCCCGGCAACTACGGTGGCGGTGTCGCCGCGGCACTCGTGAATACGACGGCGTACGACAAACTGCACTTACCCTTTGGCATCCAAAACGTTGCCGGCCAAATCGACAGCAACTGGATGAGTATCTGGGGAGAAGTCGGCACGCTTGGCCTTATTGCGTGGGTCGGCCTTTTTGTGGAAATCAGCCGCGGCGCCTGGTTTATGGCAGACAAAGGCAAAACTGTTTTTCAAACCACCTTCGCCCAGGGCCTCACCGGCGCCTGCATCGCCATCATGGTCTTCGGCATCTTCGGACCCTATTTTGAAATGCGCACCCTCATGATGTACTTCTGGCTCGCCGTCGGTGTTGTCTTCCATTACTGGCGCGAAGACAAACTGGCGTGGAATTTTGTGAAAGATTAAAGAGGCAGAGGATGTTTGTAAGCAGAGTAGGTATGTAGGTAAAGGCGGAAAAGCAACTGTCTGTCATCCTGAGCGCAGCGAAGGATCCCTTACACACAAAGCAGATCGCAATTGTCATTCTGAGGGGATTCACCCCGAAGAATCCCTTTCACCACTGTATGAAAAATCACAATTACTCTGTCTACATCATGGCCAGTGAAAGTGGAACATTATATGTCGGAGTCACCAACGATTTGGAACGCAGAGTGTCCGAACACCAGCAAGGCTTGATTGATGGTTTTAGTAAGAAATATGGATGTACAAAATTAGTTTATTACGAAAATTTTTCTGATGTAAATCAGTCCATTGCTCGAGAAAAGTATGTAAAAGGTAAGGGAAGAAAATTTAAGGAAGATTTAATTCGATCAGTTAATAAGTCGTGGATTAATTTAAGCAGTGAGTGGGTATAACGGCGAAAGGGAAGTTTTGTTTGTTACGACTCCGAGCACTTGTTTCACTGTCATTCTGAGTCTCGAGTACTCGGGACGAAGAATCCCTGGGGCCTCGGGGTTTCGAGCATTTATTTTACTGTCATTCTGAGGCCGTAGCCGAAGAATCCCTTTCGAGCGACAAAGGTTTGATGGTGAAAGGGATCCTTCGGGGTGAACCCCCTCAGGATGACAGATTGTCGAATTAAATTGTAATATTCGGATATTAGTAGATTCGAAAGCGTCATCCGTAGATTCGGATCACATCATATGCGTAAGTGTATCTGGACCATCCTCACCGCACTATTGCTGAGCTTCTACCTTGCTCCGCTTTACGATTCGCAAAAAGTACTATCGGCTCCACTTATTGCAAACTATTTCCTGGGGCCGCTCCCGAGCGATACCCAATCATGGGATTATTTTGCCAAATCGCAGTTGCTTATTTTCACTCCCGACCAAATTGCGCTGCATGAGTCGCAGATCGACGCCCTGAAGCGCAAAAATCCGAGCGTCATTATTTTGGCATACGTGCCGAGCCAGAGCTACAACACTATGTATTGGAGCAACGATGCTGTGTTTCGCAATATGCGCGTGCAAGATCAGTGGTGGCTCAAAGATAGCAGCGGCCAAATACGCACACCGTGGCCGGGCCTCGCGCTCACCAATATGTCGGCGGAATGGTCGCAGTATTTGGTGGGGTTTGTGCAGCAGTATGTGCAACCGATCAAAAATGTCGATGGCATCTTTTTCGACATGGTTTCGGACGGTATCATCAATACCGATATGAACACGGTGGACCTCGATGGTGATGGCGTGCCCGATGGCAGCGCGAATGCCGTGCGCACGTGGGTTGGTCGTATGCAATATTTGCTCCAAACCGCCCGTAGCCAGCTTAGTGTGCCAATTATTGTTATTAATGGTAGCTCCAACACACAGCTGCAAAAGGACGTGAACGGTCGCATGTTCGAAAGTTTTCCCACGCCCTGGGAGTCGGGTGGTTCGTGGAGCGCTATCATGACAGCGCTCGAGCGCAACAAAGTGAACAATGTAAAACCGCCGATTTACGTCATCAATAGCAATTCCGCCGATACCGGCAATCAAAGAGATTATCAAAAAATGCGCTTTGGCCTTGCCTCGAGTCTCATGAGCGATAACGTGTACTTCGGCTACGACTATGGTGAGACCAGCCATAGCCAAGCATGGTGGTATGATGAATATGACGCGAATCTTGGTACTGCCACGGGTCCTGCCGTATCACAAAGCAATCGCCCGGCTTTTCAGAGCGATGTATGGCGCCGCGACTTTACCAATGGTGTGGCGCTCGTGAACCCCACGGGGGCCGGGCAGACAGTGGATTTAGGTGGCGAATACGAAAAAATTATTGGCAAACAAGACACCGCGGTGAATGACGGATCCATTGTGAGTCAGGTGTATATCCCGGCGCGTGATGGTATCGTGATGTATAAGACGTTCAAAACAGTGCAAAATACCTTGTTCCCGAACGGCGCGTTTTTGCGATTTTATCACATGGATGGTAGCCGCGCGCGTAACGGTTTCTTCGCGTTCGAAAAAGGCGAGCAGGGTGGCGTGAAAATTTACAATGGCGATCTCGACGGCGACGGACAAACTGATCGCATTGTGGTGGACGGCGCGCGGGTGCAGTTTCTAAACGCAAACGGGGCAGCATGGTACGATGGTTACCCCTTTGGCGATACGTATTCCGGAGACATCACACTCGCCGTGGGTAAACTTAGTGGCACAGCCGACGCGCAGATTCTGCTTTCGGCATCAGACGGTGGCAGAGTTTTTCTTATGAATTATCTCGGCCAAGTACTCAGAGACGATATCTATCCATTTGGTAAAAAATACAAAGGTGGTCTTGCGGTTGGCATTGGCGCTGTGGATGGAGGAGCACCCCGAGCCATCGTGGCGCCCTTTCCGGGCATCGCGGGTCAGGTGCTTGAGTTTGATAGTTCGTTTGTGAAGCCTCTCAAACAATTCTATCCATACGGCAAAACGTGGAAAGGTGGCATCAAACTCACCACCGGAGATTTCAACGGCGACGGCAGAGATGAAATTGCTACCTTGCAAGGCACCGGCAAAAATGTCGCCGTTCAATTTTTCGACGGCAATGGTAAGAAGCTCAAAAGTTTTCCACTCAAAGGTTTCTTTGGTCAACAGCGTTTTACTCTTGGCGCAACGGATGTGAATGGAGAGGGGAGAGACGAACTGGTGGTGATGAGTGGGAATTAAAGTAAGATCCGAATCTACAAATAAAATCCGAATCAACGAATTCGGATACACATTTGTATATTCGGATTTTTGTAGATTCGCAATTCGTAGATTTGTGGATTAGGATCATAACCCCGTCACCAAACACACCACTGGTCCGCTCCACGTTTTCCCTTTTTTCACCGCTTGCATCAGCCCCACCACCGAAAGCGCGGCATTGGGAGAAATGGCGAGGTCACTCGTTTGCTTCACGAGTTCAATCGCTTTGAGGATGTCTTCATTCGTCGCAATCCAGCCATTACCATGGCTGTTTTGTATTGCTTCTACCACTTTTTCTTTGCGGTGTGCCACTTTGTCGACGATAGCGGTAGCGAGTGATTGTTCCAACTCTCCCTGAACTCCATTTCGGTGAGCGGTGGATACCGTTCCCCCCTCCTTACGAAGGAGGGGCGAGGGGGAGGTGTTGCTCCCTCCCCTTACCAAGGGGAGGTTAGGGGGGGTTGCCGTCCTGTGTGCACCCGTGAGGGTGTCCACTATCGGATGGCAACTCGTCGTCTGTACAATGTGAATCTCAGGATTAACACCGCGTTTTTGGAATCCTTCGTACAATCCCTGCGCGGTAGTACCGGACGATGTGGGGACAAAAACGGCTGAAAGGCCTTCAATTTTTGCCAGCTCACTCGCGAGATCTTCATATCCAATCAGCGCGATGTCGTTCGTGGATTGGCGCAGGTTTACCGCTTTATCACTATTTTCCATTTGTATTGCTTGTTGCTTGGGATTATTAACTTGCTGAAGCGTTATGTGGTCACTTATCATTTCTTTTTTGATATTTTCTAATTTTTCATCAGTGATGTGTTGGCCAACCAAAATAGTGAGAGAAATTTTGTCACCTTTGTTGTTGCGGTTGTAGGAGTTCACCGCGCGCGCCGCGGCGAGAGCGGCGTTACCACTGGAGGAGATCGCAAAATGTGTTTTTCCCGCTTCGTAGGCCGCGTCTATCATAAGCGGTATGGATCGTCCTTTGTGCGAGCCGTATTTGTGCTTATCTTCACGCTTCAACCAGACCTCGTTCGAAATGTTGAGAGCGGCTGCCAGTTTAGGTATGGGGATTTGGGGGGTTTTCATGATATAAAAATAATTATTATATTGTTGTATTATTATATTATTAAACACGAATATTACAATATGATAATATAATAATTTTGGTTAGTATTGCACAAAAGTAGCCTTTTGTATATACTATGATTTGGATTAATCTTAATCTTAATCTTATGAAATTAGTCTGTCCAGAATGTAAAAACGAAGTTGATCTTATGTCGTACCCTAATTTAAAAAAGGATGATATTGTGGAATGCAGTATGTGTGGTATCACGCTGCAAGTGAGCGAATCGGGCGATAGTGGTTGGGTTGGGGTGGTGGTGGATGAGGGGAAGTGATTGACAATGACAAATGTCAAATGACAAATGTCAAATCAATTTCAAATTTGAAATGTCAAATTTAATTTTTGAATTTTGGATTTGATTTGGCATTGGAAATTTGTTATTTGAGTTTTACATTCCGAGTTCACTCTAGAGCTCGGTTTTTTGTTTGTTTGACATTCTACGCCACCGGTGTTAGTTTTAGCCTGTCGCCATTGCTACGGCATATCCCATCATTTTGGCATTTGAGCGTGTAAGCTCCGCCAGTGATTCCATGTGGGCAAATCACTCGGACCGACCATGGTGGTTCGGTTCGCTTGGGCGGAGTATGTGCGCTTCTGTGTCCAATGGGCGTGGTACCTCTACCGTAGGTCAATGGCGACCTACTAACCTACAACCCGAGCTCGTTCTTGAGTTCGGCTTTTTTTTGCTCACTGAGGAGCGCTTCGAACAGTTCTATCCGAAAGTTTTGTGGAATAGCAAAGAGGGGGTCGCGCGCTAGACCCAGGAACTCGTCGAATCCAATCAAGCGAGTAGTAATTTTTTCTGCTCCATCTGTTGCTTGGTCAGCTGTTTTGCGCGCGTCATGTGTTACAAACAGGTAGTCATCAAAGTCAACTTTTGCGTTTTCGTTGTAGTAGCGGAATGGTTTGAGCGATGACGCTACATAGCCAGTTTCTTCCGTGAGTTCTCGAAAAGCAGCTTGCTCTGGCGTTTCGTCTGCGTCCATCTTGCCACCTGGTAATGATGGGTAGGGTTCGCGGTTAGGTTGTATTTGGTCGAGTACGAGAATTTTGCCGTCAACAATCGCAATTGTGTCCACCGCAGCAGTACGCTTAATCATCTCCCACACCCGCGTCGATCCGTCGAACACTTTTTGTTCCCACTGATACACATCAAAAATTATTCCGCTAAAAACTTTTTTGGCTTGTGGTGGTAATTTCATATGATTTAACGAAATCACGCCGCGCACCGTCCGATTCAACGGAATCGTGCCACGTAACGTCCTTTGAAACGGGGCCTTTGAAGCGCGGCGTTACGCAAATTAAACAGAGTAGGTAAATTAAGTCTATAAGCGTAAAATTCTTTACTCTTTATTCTTTAACCTTTCAACCAACTCTTCAATCATCCCGCGAAATCCATGACTGCCCAAAAACACTACCACATCGCCTGGTTTTACCGTGTTCACAATTGTCGATACCAGCTCAGTGTCGTCGGGGATATAGCGTACGTGTGTATGCGTTTCCCCAATGACCGCGGCCAGCTCATCGCCTTCAAGTGAATGTGCGTCGGCTTTTTGTTTTATTTTTGTTAAGCTCGGTACTATCACATGGGAGGCGGCGACAAACGCGTGTTTGTACCCGGGGATAGCCGCTACTTCACGGTTGCCGGTGTTTGGTTCGAAGACGGCAATAATATTTTTTTGATAAATGCGACGCAGCGATTCCAGCACCGCCTGCGCCTTCGTGGGTGAATGTGCGATATCATCGAAAACGGTCACATCGCCTTCGAACCGTTTTTCCAGTCGACGCTTCATGCCGGGGAAGGTTTGAATCGCGCGGATAATTTTTTCAGGATCAATGCCGATCTGATGTGCCAAAGCGAAGCAGCCGGTGGCGTTATCGGCCATATACTCGCCGAGGC
>CAYTPE010000021.1:0-10924 GCA_964439885.1 uncultured Gammaproteobacteria bacterium | reverse complement strand
GATATGTAATTGGTATGTGTGGTTTTGATGTCGGATTTCGAAATCCACTCCATGAACTGTTTCGCGCACGTTGCTATACGCGTAATCATTGCCAGCAGTTTTGCCGTAGCGAATTGCCGGTATATTTCCAAATAGGTGTGAATCAACCTTTTCCGAAATCACTCTGAGCCCCGAGCGTGGCACCGTGGTAATTAATTTCTCAAACGCGGCGAAATATTTTTCTTCGGTTGGATACACATCGGCGTGATCCCACACCACCGATGTCAAAAGGAGGTGAGTGGGTGAGTAGTACGCGAATTTCGGGCCGTTGTCCCATTTACTCGCTTTGTATTCATCACCTTCGAGGACGGACCAATGCGAGTTGGACAATTCTGCCGCCGGTAGGGGCGGGGTTTCCCCGCCCTGGTCGGTCGTGTCGTTTGATTGTGGGCGGGGAAACCCCGCCCCGACAGACGATGCCATGAGCCCGCCAAACATATACGTCGGATGCACCCCGGCTTCTTTCAAAATCCACGTTAAGAGTGCGGTCGAAGTTGTCTTGCCATACGTCCCCGCGCACACAATCGAATTTTCTTTCACAAAAAATTCTTTGATGACTTCGGGATATGATTTGTAGTTCAATTTGTGCTCCTGCACGTAGAGCCATTCCGGATTCGTTGAGCTCGCCACGCCACCAACGACCACAATTTCATTATTTTTTCCTCCTTCGCTAAAGCTTCGGAGGACACGGTCCGGATGCCAACCAGCGTAGTATTCTACACCGTTGTTTTTCAAATACATCGAAATCGGTGGATAAAAACCCACATCACTGCCGGTGACGGTCCAGCCTTGTTTTTTGAAAGCGAGGGCAAGCGCGCTCATTGCCACGCCACAGATACCGATAAAATGTATTTTTTTTGCCACACTATTTTTTATATTGTTTTTTAAAAATGATTTCATTATGATTTTCTACCGCGTCTTCTATTCGCTCCACTTGGTACGGGCTTATATTTTTTGGCAAGTCATCCACCGGAAAATATTCAATCTCATCGGCTTCATCGGAGTAGGTGGGTACACCCGCTGTGATTCGACAGATAAACGCGAACACGATATCGTCATCGTCCACTTTGGTATATACCCCCAGCGGGCGGATAATTTCCACATCCACACCAATTTCTTCTTTGGCTTCACGGATCGCCGCCTCGGTCGGGGTTTCGCCATGTTCCACGCCACCCCCAGGGAAATTCCATTTATCTTTATCGGTACGGTGGCACAGGAGTATCTCGCCTTTGTCGTTAAAGATGAGCGCGTTGGCAGCTATAGAGAAACGAGTTTTGTTGCTATAGGGAGACATATTTTAGTGTATAGTGGGGGGGTCTATCATCGTGTTGACCTCGCCACTCCTGGTATAAATGAAAAGCATCAGCGTCTAAAACCTTTTGAGCATATTCCAATTCGAATCGCAACGCTTCTTCATGGCTATCAGACTCAAATTCGGTAAGTTCATGCGCGATGACAAACGGCCAATAGTGTTCTGGAAAATTGACCGGAATGCGAATAACCAATTCTTCTTTAAAATTTCGTGTGCCCCGTGCTTTTCTTTTCTCTAAACTATGAGAAGGCGACCGCTCATGAGTTTTTTCAACAATGAATTTTACGCCGTTGACGTTGTTACGACCCTCTCTCACGCCGTTAAGCTCAGCTTCCAGTTTGCTCAGCCCAGCTCCCATCGGCACTTCTACACGCTCGGGGCCGCGATATGCGATATATGGTTCAAGCATAGGATTGCTACACAATTCAGGTTTTAAATACTTTCGATATACGCACGCAATTGCGCCGTTTGGGTTGTATCATACGAACCAATTTTTCTAAAGGTTCCTTCGCCAAAGGTTGTTTCAATTAATCGAGCAACTGGCAACATCTTTCCATTCATTTTAGCCATCATAAAAATAGCATATATTTCTTCAGGTGTTGAAAAACGTCCAGCATTTCTCGAGTAAATTTTTTCTATTAACAGATGTAACACCGCTCTTTCTTTCGAGTACCTATATCTTTCGAGAATTATATTGTCATCAGAAGGGTCAATCTCTGCCCTGAGTAGATCGTCAGCAACTGGTACATCGTCTTCATCCCACATATGTCCGGAGAAATCTTCGACCAGTTCTTGAGTTTCAACCGTCAAAGCGGCGATTTCCGGATCGTTCGTCTTCAACATTTCTAATTCCCGTTTTATCTCTTCTTGGGTTAATGCTTCATCAATAACTTCAAAGTAGAGCTTATTGGTTTTTGTATCTCGCATTTTGAATCCTTCACGATATCGAAAGTCAGCGTCCTTAAAAATAAAATCGTCGAATTGAACATCAGCTACACCAAATGATTTAAAATGAACCATTTCATGCAACACCGCTTCCGCGAATGTCAATGGGTGCTGGCCAGATCCCAAAATAATAACCTGCTCTTGTTGTATAAAGAACCCGCCTGTCTCTTCCATTTCTGGCCCGTACACTGGGTGGTTTGGCAAGTCTGTAAGTACATGGATATTGTCAGGCGGCACGTCAAAATTTTCCAGTCCGTAGCGGTTGCGGATTCGATTGCTGGCAGCATTCATTATGTCAATAATTCTTTTTTCTTGTTCAGTTTTTTCAGCCTCTCCCTCAATCCGCTTGCCACCCTGCTCAATCAGCTTTTTAAAAAATGATTCTGGCTGGAGGCCTTGAGGGTATGTGCCACGCATGCGATCAAATGAGGAAACTTTTTCGATGTTCATATTTATTTTTTTAAATAGGCATCTTTCAAACTGAAAACTGGTTTTTTAAGAGGTGAATATCTGTCTGCCAAGAATTTTTGTCCCACCATTCCAACCCCGCAAACTGCAATTTATACGTATCCGTCGGCCTAGAAAAACTGCCAAGGTACACGTATTTTTTGCCACTCTCTTTCGCCCACAGTATCGCTTTGAGCATCATGCCAAGGCCGAGGTTGGCTGGTAGCTGGTAGGAAGTAGCTTGTAGAGCATAAAACGGATAGCAATAGTGGAGAATGTCGGAATTGGTGTAGGCGATGCAGTAGCCGATCGTGTTTTTGGCAACCACCCCTACCCATCCTCCGTAAGGAGGGGACACGACCCCTCCCTTACGAAGGGAGGGTGTGGGAGGGTTTGCCGCTATCTTTGCAGCTGTGAGCTCATAACAAAGTAACGTATTAAAATTACTCTTCCTCTCATCCGTCAACAATTCTTTCAACTTGTTCGCGCTAAACACAGCACCAGTCGCTCCGCTCCGATGTTGTGCGAGCGTCCCGTCACCGAATTTGGTATCATAAAAATCCTTTGCCAGTTTCCCAATACTCCAATGATACCCCATCCCGTGCCCTTCCCCTAAGAGGGGAAGGGGTAGTGAGTGATCTTTAAGCAGCACACCTTCAGTCTTCCTGAGTACCCGTCTATTTTCACTGCTCAGCTCAAATGTGCTAAGATCAATTCGCACGCTTCTCGTCTGGTCCATCACACCCTTCGCGACACGAGTAAAAACGTAGCCCTGATTGTACAGGGCGGTTATATTGATGTCGGAGAAATCAGTAATTATTTTTTCATCCCACTTGAGATACATAGACTATTTCTCTAGCCCCTCAATTGCGCTCGTTATCTTCTTTATTAAATCATGACTGTCAGTGTAGCTTTGAATGTCTTGTGTTACAGCCCGCACTGAGTTCGATGGCCTGGTGGTTTGCTTGTGAAAAGCGACAATTGGAATATGCTGCATATTAGCCCAGCCAAGCTCGATGCCACATCCTGTTGAAGGGAACGAGACTTCCGCGATCACGAGATCGCACGAAGCGATAGTCTTTTTACTTTCTTTTATTTCCGCTGATTCGTGTGGCAAAATAATCTCGTGTTCTTTGAAAAATGAGCTTTCTTTGATCGGGCGGTAGAGTTCATCCTGAAAGTTGTAATTACGAGCGTGACAGATATACATTTTCATAAATGTCCGTTATAGGTAGAATCGTGAAACGCATTGCCCCTGAAGCGGCGCAAGAAACATGGCATTTCTATCAAATTGGCTATAATCAGGCTCGGCCATTTTGCAAAAAAACATGCTTTCACAATCTGCTTTTGTCCAATTACCTGCCATGGAGCACATATCTGGTGCTACGCTGTGCACAAAATAATATACTCCGCCCACTGCCACAGCTATGATTATCGCGAGACTTATTTTGAAAGTTTTAGACATAATAATTTAATAATTTAATAATTTAACCTGCACATCAGAGGATTGCTTCGTCGTACCTCCTCGCAATGACAATTAGTAAAGAGCAATCCACAGCGCGAGCAACACAAACCCCGCGTGTATCATCCAAAAACGCATCACGGTTTTTTCTTCGCTCCATCCACGCAGCTCGAAGTGGTGGTGCAGCGGTGCCATCTTGAAAATGCGTCGGCCAAGGAAGTGGCGACCGAGAATCTGGATCACCACCGTGGCGAGCTCAACATAAAAAATAAAACCGAGCAGGGGAAGTAGGAATAGCTCTTTGATGGCGATGGTATTAATGGCCAGTAATGCGCCCAGGCTGAGTGAGCCAACGTCACCCATTTGGAAACGTGCCGGTTTAATATTGAAGTAGGTGTAGGTGATAAGTGCGCCTGTTACCGTACCGTTGAGCGCGGCGAGCGTTTGATACCCTTCGATCCACGACAGAATGGTGAGAGCAGAAAAAGTAATAATGAGTGAGCCGCCAGCCAAACCGTCCATACCGTCGGTGATGTTGACGGCATTTGAGGTAAAGAAAAATAAAATGGTAATGAGTGGAAACATCCACCACCCTAAGTGCACCAATCCGTCAAACGGTACGTGCACGTCTTGCCATTGTGATCCCAGTTTAAACAAAATCCACCAGGCAGTAATAGCGCCGGCGCCGAGTTGGAATATCATGCGTTCATGCACGTGTAGACCTTTGCCGGGGTGCGACCCAAGCCAAAGCGTGAGACGCTGGAATACCGCCCAAGGAAACGTGATCAGCAGCCAGACGCGCTGCTTCCAATCGTGGTGAACCCGAATGAGTTTCCACAGGTGGGAGAGTTTTCGTATGCGGCGTTCTTTACCGTACACGTTGTTCAGAATGTCGTCGATAGCGCCGAGGAGCGCGGAAAGCAACATTACGCCAATGGGCACCCAAGTAAATTTGCGCTCCCAATTAAAGAGTATAGTCACCACCGCCACAGTTACTACCACGAGCAAACCTCCCATAATGGGAACGCCGGCTTTGTTCTTGCGTGCGCCCATGGCCAGGGTGGCGTCGTACTGTGGGTCGCGAACAATCTTGTATTTATAGAGTAGTTTAGTCAAAAGGGGAGCCCACAGAAAAGAGATCAAACTAGAAAGAAGGCCAAAAAATATGGCCTTTTCGAGCTGGGCTAAAACGATAGCAGGTACAATCATAAGTGCCCATATTTTAGCAATAAAAGGGACTTTAGGCAAGTTGACCGGTTGTACCTTTCAACAGTATAATACCTTTCTCAATTAAGCTATAACTATCTCGTGCGTGTATGAGTACAAACGTAGAAACAGTCGATATTATTGTGGTGGGCGCCTGCTTTGCTGGTTTGTCGTTTGGTCACCACATTTCTTCGCGATATAAAACAGTAATTATCGATCGCAAAACAAAGTTAAACACTGCCATTGAAAGCACCGGCCTCATCACCCAGGCCACGAGAGACCTTTTGGCCGATTTTTGTCAGGTTGATGCGTACATTCCAAATCGTATTACGACTATCGGCGTGGTTTCGCCCGATTATAACAAATATTTTTTTTCGCACACCGATAATCCGTGGATATATTCCACAGATACACCTGAGCTGGTAAAACATTTATCCGAAACGCTGCCATCACATGTTGAGCTCAGGCTTGGTGCTGGTCTTCTGTCTTATGAAATAGAGCGAGACAGCGGTGATTCGCCTCTCAGCCACTACTCACCTGTCATTCTGAGTGGGGCTAACACCCCCGAAGAATCCCTTTCACACATGAATAGAGAGGGATCCTTCGGGCGCAACCCTCAGGATGACAAGCTGATTCGTCAAACAGTCGCCGGGTACCCAATAGTAGTCACGTATTTGCAAGGCGGTGAAAAAAAACAAATCCGTGCGAAATTTCTGGTTGGCGCAGATGGTTCGCATTCGCTTGTTGCCAAAAGCAATCCCGCTCTCTCACGCAATACTCGTTTTCTCGCTGGTCACGAAAAGGTATTTTATGGCGACATCACCTTTGGCGAGCATCCAGAAAATACTATTTACCATTTTTGGTTTGGAGAATTCTCGCTCGGCTATGGCGGCTGGCTTTCACCCACTATTATCAACGGTAAGAAAGCATTTCGCTTGGGACTTGCCAAGCTTGAGGCCGACGCGAAAGATCTCAAAAAGATCGATGAGTTTATCAAAATTTTGCTTGAGAAAAAAATTATTCGTATCGAGGGCGATCCATCCAAAGCCATCTTTGCTTTCGGTCATCTCATCCCGATGGGTGGCGCGCTCAAAAATGTGTACGATAGACATACGCTGCTCATCGGTGACGCAGCTGGTTTTTGTGGCGCGTTTGCGGCCGATGGCATCAAAGGCGCGGTGGTATCAGGGAAAGTTGGCGCTGAATTGGTCAGTGAATATCTGGCCGGAGAGAAGCACGCGCTTGGAAAATATCATGCCACAATACAGAGCCACAATGGTCTCATGACCTACTACAAAAAACAAGTACTCTACCGCTTCTTGTGGGACAGAATGAAATCAAATCGATCATTCCACATTCTCTACGACCTTATCGCTGCCGAGAAAGACAGTTTTTTGTATCAGTTTTGTGACAGCAAAGACAAACACAAAAGTCTCATGTGGGTCGTTTTAAAAATAAAAAATGTACCACGGCTCATGTGGTACACGCTTTCGCTTATTGCCGATCTTCTTAGGTAGTTTTTTGTGTCATCCCGAGGAGGCAAATCCCGCTCAAGCGGGATGAGACGACGTCGGGATCCCTATGCTTTCAGCAGTATTTCTGTAAACGAGGGGATTGCCACGGTCGCCTCAGGCGACCTCGCAATGACACGCTAGAGTGCTTTCAACCGTCGTATTTCCAGTTTTTCCGCGAATCTCGCTCGCTCGAGCGTTTCATTCTCGTCGCCTTCTTTACCCTGCTCCACCCAGCGCGCTTCGGTGATCGGCTTTGAGGTATCAAAAATAGTAATAGTACCTTGTCGTACGCCGTGGTTATATTTTCCGTCTGTGCTCCATTGAAGTGAGTGAATGTAGTTGATTATTCCAGCCAGAGGCTGGTCCGCCTGTGGCGGAAATTGTTCATTGTTCATTGTTAATTCTCTCACCACCACCATATGATCTCGGTCATGATTTTTGCCCGAGCCAAGCATAGTGATAATGTCGCCGGGTTGAATGTCGGCCAGCGCAACAACCGAGCTGTTGGCGTTGTCAGCAAACACTTTGACGTTCGTATTTTCTACCGCGCGAAGTTTAAGCAGTAATTTACGAAGAGGATTTTTAACTGTGGGAAAGTGCAGGTGTTTTTTGAGCCCACCCTTGCCGCGGGCTTTAAGCTCGGCGTCGAGAATATAATAAGCGAGACCAGAGCAGTCGATGCCAAGATGGTTGTCAACTAAGAATGTCTTCATTTCTTCCGCGGCCATCCCCGAGAGGTCCAGCTTGTCGCGCAGCGAAATAATCAGTGCTTCTTCCGCAATATCATCCGCGCTACCTTTGCCTACTAATACTCTAAGACCCCCACGCACGTCGGATTTTTTGTTGTTAAAATACGGAGCATTGACTCCGGTGAGGTGTGGGAAGGGGAGGGAGAGGTAGCGGGCAATAATTTGTTGAGTTTCTGTACTTAACATAGTAATTAAGTGGGCGGATAAAATCCCCGCTTGGGCGGGGTGGTCAGCCTCGAGGCTGACCGGGGTGGGTCGGAGTAGACAGTTTCTCCAGTTTTTGAATTTCTTCAACAATGTATTCAATCACCATGTGCATATTTTTCTTTACGTCAGTATCATGTATGTGTAGCACTTTTATACCTTGTTCTTTTAACCACTTATTCCGTTCGGCGTCATAGTCCATTTTATAGTCGTGGCTGATGCCATCAATTTCTATGGCAAGGTACAAATCTTTGCAGAAAAAATCAAGGATATAGGCACCTACTGTTACTTGTCGGCGAAATTTGTAATTTAGAATTTGTTTCCCTTTTATCTGTTCCCAAAGCAGCACTTCCGAAAGCGTCATGTTTTTTCGCAAGTTTCGCGCAATCGAAACGTTCGCGTGTTTGTAGTTGTAAAATGATACCGGTTTCATATTTTTTCCGTGGTAGATGCCTCGACCCACCCCGGCTCGCTGTGACGCTCGCCACCCCGCCCAAGCGGGGATTTATCTCTTTCGCTTAGCCTAAGTCGTCAACAATACTCAATCCAATTTTGTTGAACACATTATGACCTTCCATCATCCCTTTCGCGCATTGTATTCTGAGCAAATCAGATTCCGGTTCGGTGTTGTGGTAGGGAATAATGTTTAATCGCAAATCCTTTAATTTTTTAATCTTTCTATTTAACTCATTACTCTTTACTCTTTTTTCTTTATTCTTTAATACCACTTGCGCGCCGTCGGCGATAGCTTGTAACGTGTAGCTTGTAGCTGGTAGGCCAACGAGGGATCCGAGATAAGCTTCGAATGTTGTTATGTATCTGTCATCTCGAGCGATAGCGAGAGATCTAGTCTCGCGTGTTGCCAAACTAGATTTCTCTCTTCGCTTGGCTTCGTTCGAAATGACAATTTGTTGTAATTGCGATTCAAACGTCGTACTCGCCGGTTGCCGGGCATTGATTTCAATCAGATACAGTTTGCCTGTTTTTTCGTCCATGATCACATCAATACCAAACAATCCTTTCCACCCACCTTTGGCCAATTTATTGCCAATGTCAGTTGCCATTTTTTGGTATTGCTTAACCTGCTCGTTGCTTAAAAGCTTGGCGGGCAGTTTCCAATCATTTCCAATTGTTGCAAAAGGTCGAGTGGTAAAAGGAGAAAGTCCAGTGATTTGATAATTGATATTGCCCACGAAAACTTTTTTCTCCCATACAACATTGTTGTTGGTAAAAGCAGGACCCGCAATGTACTGAGTAATCCGAATTTCGCGGTTGGGAAATTTTTGTTTGAGTTCGTTCAGTTGCTTTTCAGATTCAATGAGCATAGTGCCGCTACCGGTATGAGCGCGGTTGAATTGGAGGATAAACGGGAAACCGTTTTCTGGCTCCCTCCTTCGTAAGGAGGGAGAACGCCGCCCCTCCTTACGAAGGAGGGGTTTGGGGGTGGTTACTTCGCCGAGCACCATCACTTTATGTGGTGGAAGATATTTTGTGAGCTCGCCAAGCCAATGTAGTTGTGAAATTTTTTCTTCTACCATGTTCGCGAGCGCGGCGGGAGGGTTGAGCAATTGCCAGTTATTTTCAGCGCAGATTTTTTCAATCTGCGGAGTGTTTTTAAAAACAAGAATGTGGGAGTTTTCCCCGCCAGAGGCGGATATTTTTTTGATATAGCTTTTTGTTTTTGGGTGTGCGAGCAATTCTCGCGTATCAAGCTGTTCTTTACCTTTTATCAACAGAATATTTTTTTGTTCTTTAGCGACCGACGCGGCGTATGGTGTCCGGTTTGAAATAATATGGTAATTCTGGTACACTTTCGGCAAACCTAAAGCCCGCTCGATATCGCGCGTAACATAGACAATCGGGGCTTGTTTTAGGGCTTTTTGAAGATCATTCATATAGCAAAAGTATACTAGATTTGATAGGGTATGGCAACAGAAGTGGGGCGCTTAGTAGCCTTTTAAGCATTTCCACATGTACGACGTCTACAAACAACTCAAACCTTTTGGTCAGGTCAAAACCAATGTCCCACTGGCCAAATTTAGTACGTTTAAAATTGGCGGGCCGGCTGATTTTGTGATTACCGTCATAGACGTAAAACAAATGGCGAGCGTACTGTCATTTTTGTCGGGGCGCAACATCCCGTATTTTATACTAGGTGGCGGATCGAACGTTCTGTTCCCGGACGCGGGGTGGCACGGCGCGGTTATACTTAATCATTGTAAAAAAATCACAGTCAACGGTACGAGCATCACTGCCGAGGCGGGCGCGGCGCTCAGCCAGATAGTGCTCCAGTCTATTGGAGAGGGTCTCACTGGTTTTGAGTGGGCCGCCGGCATACCAGGCACGGTGGGTGGCGCGGTGAGGGGGAATGCGGGGGCGCGCTACGCTTTTTGTGGCGGAGAAATTAAAGATTCCCTCGTGTCGGCCGAGGTGTGGAGTCAAAATGAAACGCTGGCTTTTACCAACGAGGACTGCGCGTTTGCGTATCGTGACAGCACGTTTAAGCACGATGGTGGAGTGGTGCTTTCGGCAACGTTTGCTTTTGAAACCGGCAGCAAGCTCCAGAGCGTCGCCACGATGCAAAAAGTGATTGTGGAGCGCCAAGGTAAACACGCCACTGAACCCTCTGCGGGAAGTTTTTTCAAAAATGTGATGCTTGCTGATTGGAAGCGGGATCCAAGTGAACTGCCACCACGTTTTATGGAATACAAAAAAATCGCTGCCGGGTGGCTGGTGGATCAGGTAGAAATGAAGGGGTACCGAGTGGGCGATGCTATGGTGTCGGAAACCCACGGAAATTTCATTATTAATGCTGGAGGTGCCACACAGGCTGATGTGCTCAAAGTAGTTGAAAAGGTGACTGAGGAGGTGTACAATAGATTTGGTATTACACTTGAGCCGGAGGTGCAAATAGTTCGTTAACAAACCAATATTTCAATATCATAATATTACAATATCTCAATGTCTGTCTTTGATGTTTAAAAGATAGTGTCATATTATTATATTGTTATATTATTATTTTGTACATGTCTCCTATGCATATTAT
>CAYTPE010000020.1:0-19159 GCA_964439885.1 uncultured Gammaproteobacteria bacterium | reverse complement strand
GGCGTGTGCCGGTGGTGGCTGTAGTAAAAATGCCGATTGCGCCAGCGGCTACTGTTATATCGCTCCAGGAAAATCGAGCGGTGTATGTCTCGATAAAACGCGCATTCAAGATATTTCACCGAACTCCGGCGCGCCGGGTAGCTACGTAACTGTTTCGGGCTACTACTTTGGTTCTCAAACGGGCCATGTGTATTTTGCCGCCGCGCCCAATCCAAACCCGAGCACGCCCAACGATTGGGCAGAAGCTAACATTGTGGCGTGCGCTGGTCAGTTGAACGGATGGGGAAGCCGCCAAATAATTGTTGAAGTACCTAAGGGAGCGGTTACTGGCCCTCTCATGGTGGTTACCGCTACTACCACGCAGAATGGTATTAGTCAAAAATTTGTTGATCTCACGAATGATAATTGGGGTCCAGTTATTAATGATTTTCAAATCACCAACCAAATACGACCCGGTTTGTGCGCGGTGCTTCCCAGCAGTGGCTTCGCCGGTGATCGTATCACACTTCAAGGAAAAAATTTCGGCCTATTTGATAATGCGCAAGACAGCATCACCTTTGGCGGCGCAAAGGGTGTGGTGAATCCGCAGGATTGGTTTGATACCATCGCGGCGGCGCTTGTTCCGAACACAGCCCCGGAAGGCGACATTGCTGTTCGTCTTATCTCCAAAGGAGTGGAAAGTAACGGTGTGCGCTTTAGTTTGCTCAGCGGTACTAATCAGCAAACACCCATTATTACGAGCGTATCACCAAACAATGGTGGAGCAGGGGAATATGTCACGATCACCGGTCAGCATTTTGGTATGTTCCAAGGCGCGGTGTGGTTCAAGCTCAATGGCCAAGGCGATGCGGCTATTGGCGAAACTAATTTCCCTTCGGCTTGTCAGAATGTTATTTGGAGCGATACGCGTATTCTGGTGAAAGTTCCTTCATCGCTCAGAGGAAAAGTTGGTTTATACACAGTGCAGGTTGCGACCGGTGATAAAGTACCCCTGGTGAGTGGTATCAAAAACGCTCCGCTTTTTAATCTACAAAACGTCGATCCGACACCAGGTGTTTGTTCTATCAGTCCCGTCTCTGGTATCGTACCATTTCCATCTAAACAAACCATGACCATTACCGGAGAATATTTTGGAAATCAACCAGCAGTTTACTATTGGAAAACAGGCGCCTCATCTACGGCCATCAGTGGTCGTACGCTGGCCGATCCACAAGACAACTTTTCGGTGAGGGGCAACACCATCACCGCGCGCCCTCCCGCTGATACCGAATCAGGTCCCGTAGCGGTCTATCGCACCGACGATAAAGTGCTGAGCAACGGCACACCATTTGTGGTTAATGATTGTACCAAAAACGTTCCTGCCAACACCTGCAATCAGGCTGGATTTACGTGTTGTACCAGCGGCGGTCAGTCTGGTATGTGTGTGCCGCCCGGGCAGCTCTGCCAAGGGCAAACCGTATCCGCATCATATGTATGGCGATTTTCGACACGCGATATTCCACCAGTACCCCATGTGGTAGAACGCTGTGATGCTCTCACCGATCTCGGAAAAAATATGCCATCCCCAGCGCCGAGTGTGCTGTGGGATCGTTCACCAAGCGGAGATAGTCATAATGTATGTAGCACTGCTCTCGTAAGTATTGAAATAGATTCTTCGGTCGACCAGGCGACGTTCAATGCAGGCACGGTTGTGCTCAATAAGTGTTCGGCAGTTTCCAAAAATGATTGTACGAATCCGGTGAATGTGCCGCTCGACCCGGCGAGTCTCCAGTTATTTGTATCGCAAGGTAATGGTCAGAAAGTGAGCAGTTACGCGCTTATCAAACCACAGCAAGGGCGATGGGATAATAATTCCTGGTATCAGGTGGTACTCACAAAAGGTATTAAGTCGGTTGGTGGGTCGGTAGCTCTCGCGGCCGATAAGCCATGTGGCGCGGCCAACTCAGCGTATTGTTTTGTCTTCCGCTCCGATCAGCGCGAGTGTAAATTGAATACGGTGGTGGTAACGCCAACCAATTTTGTCACCCGCGTTCTCGAATCACCGATGCTCAATCACGCGGGCAATGGGCAAGACCCGGTGATGTACCGAGCCAACGGTTTGTCCGATCAGCACTGCGTCCTTATGGATGTGAGTGGGTATAGTTGGGATTGGGATACGGCCGATCATACCTATGCCACTATTTACAAAAAAGTAAACAATGCCGCCTCTCAACAAGTGAGTGCCCTCAGCAATACCGTGGGAGTAGGAGTACCAAACGACAGTGTGGCAATTCAGGCTACCGCCACCACGAATACGCCTAAAGGACCACTGACCAAGTCTGGAGAGAGCCCGCTCACCATCGATTTAAGCGATCCGCAAGTGGTAGGACACTGGCCGAGCTGTTTACAGGCATGTACGAATGCTGAGGTCGGCGTTGCCTTTAATGTTTCCATGTCGAATCGCAATATCGGCGCTTTACAGCAACCGTCGGCGGTGAAGCTCTTCAAGTGTACCGATGAAAATTGCGTGCATACGGTGCTTGCCACCACGTCGCTCTCGATCAAATACGATCAAAATTCTCATAACACCATTTTGCACATAGCCAACGATGGTAATGTGCCTGACCTTGAACCTAATACGCTGTATCAAGTAATAGTGTCAGCAAGCACGAGCAACTTTGCTTCACCCGATCTGCTTTGGTCGGCCGCTCAATCGATCAATCTAAATACCTATAGCAAACCACTGGTTCAGGAATTCAGCTGGCGCTTCAAAACCAAACAAAACCGTTGTACGGTTGATCGAGTTGATGTCACACCGCGCAGCTATACTGCCACCTATTTTAACGACCGCGCGGTGTACCAAGCGGTACCATACTCATCAGCCGATAGTTGCAGCACGCAAGGTCAAATGCTCAATCCATGGGCCGTGAATTGGAGCTGGAAAACATCCGACGCCAATGTCGCCCAGGTACAATCATTTAATACCGTGGGTAGCAATCCATACTGTACGGCTTTGTGTCTGAAGAAGGGGAGTGCCGTCAAGGCAAACAACCCCCTGCAAGCTTTGTGTGGTAATGGAAAAATAGAAGCGGGCGAAGATTGTGATTCGCCAGGCAAGGCAAACGGATGCAGTCTTGATTGCCGTTTTCTGGGTAATACTGATACCAAAACATGTGGCAATGGGCTTGTCGAGCCAAACCTCGGTGAAGCGTGCGACCCCAAGGATCCGAAGACAGCTCTCGGCTGTACTGCTGATTGTCGTCACACTGGTTCAAACGCGAACCCCGGGAGCACCAATGTTAATGCGTCCATCTGTGGCAATGGTCAGGTTGGTGCGGGTGAAGATTGTGACACGGGGATACCAGTGTCGGCCACCAACACTCTGTCTGCCCTGAATTGCTCCGCACTGTGTTTGCATACTGGTACGCCACTTTCAACACAGTGGTGCTTTGCCGGTGCGGGCAACAGTGGTTTTGCCGCGGAACTAGTGCAATCGGCTTGTGCTGGCGCAGTGAGTCAATGTGGTGATGGTATCCAAAGCCCCGAAGAAGACGCGGGATGTGATCTTGGCAACGGCAACCATGCAGCTTACTGTAGCGATGCATGTTTATATAATGATCGCAGCCACAGCAAATGTACTCCCAATACTTCCGGATGTGATGCTAACGGGCAACTGCTCGGTTCGTCGCTGCAGGCATATAGCCAGCCATCGGTGTGTGGAGATACTAAAATTGGTATCGGCGAAGAGCCATTCTGCGAAAGCAATCTCACCCAAGGACATGTCGGACTTATTGATCCCTGGGCAGTTGCCATTGGTGTCGGTCATGGCGCACCCACTGGCACCCCACCCGCTCAGATGTCACGCATCTCGGCTACTACCAATCAAAATGTTGGCAACGGATCGGTTAGCGGTAGTGGCTCTTTCGTTCTCGCGTGCGGATATAAGACCGATCAGGATTGTCAGGCTGTCTTTAATAGTTCCGATTACGGTGTGGGCAGCGATACGTGCTGTTACCCACGAGCCAAGCTGCTTGGTACCACTCCGCTCAACTCAAATCCGATCCAACAAGACGTGTGCCCCAACACACAAATCGAAGCTCGATTTTCTGGAATCATCAATCCAAACACGGTAAAAAACAATATTATTTTTGCACAAGGTAAAAACGTCAGTCAGAACCAAGCGTTGGCGGCCACACACTTTGCTCACATCGATGCTAATTCGGTGCCTGGCGCTAACCTTTCACAACCAACAGCTATTTCAGTTGATGGACAATATGTATACGTGGCAATTAATATTCCAAACCAAGGCGGTGGGCTCGAAATAATGCGTTTTGATAGCAAGGGGATGAATCATGTGGCGACATTATTGCCCAATCAAACCAAATTAGGGAGTACATACGCGGTGGCAGCAGCAGACGGCTATGTATACCTCGGTGATTATGGTGGCAATCAGATAATCATTATCGATGTGCGCGACCCCACTCATCCGCAGATCGTTGCGACACTTTCTGATGCGGCTTTTTCAAAAGTCGATTTTCTCATCGTCCAAGGTAACACATTATATATCAGCGCGGCTGGCAGTGACAGTTTTATCATAGCAGACATTAAAGATAAACAGCGTCCAAAAGTTATCGGATCGATCGCAGACGGTCAGCAAGGGGCACATCTCAAAACTATTGAGTCGTTTGATGTTGTCAACGGCTTTGCCTACGTCGTGAATTGGTCGGGCAGTTTCCAAATTTTGGATGTGACTAATCCGGCAACCATTCGCGTGCTCGGCAGTTTAGAAAATTTGCAATTCGTGGATGGGCGACAAGCGCATCTCGGGACACCGGGCAACGTGGTGGTAAAAAACAACCGCGCCTATATCACGGTACACAGTTCAAATGGATTGCAGATTGTGGATGTGTCCGACCCGCTCCGTCCTGTGCCTATGGGATATGTGCAGGATCCGCATATCACCGGTGCGTTATTTTTGAAAGTGCAGGGCACCATGGCATACTTGGCAGGGTATGAAAAACCATATGCGCTTACGGTGGTCGATGTGTCGAATGCTCTGAGCCCGCGGGTGGCTGGATATCTGGGGGCTGACAATGATACTAGTAATTTACCAAAACTCAATACTCCATACGGAATTGCTGTGGTCGGTAACTATGCGCTGGTTGTGTCTTTTGGCAGTAACGCGATTGATGTAGTGGACATAAGTAACTTTACCGGCCTCACGCCGGACTGTGCCACTGATGTGACAGACTTGTTGGCCGATAGTACTTTTTCGGCAAAGCCGTGGTACCGCTCAGTATGGCAGTGGATTACTGTTCGGCTCGCAGGCTGGTTTAATGGAACGGCTCGCGCTAAACAAAATTTTGTACCCTCTCGGTGGTGTCAGCTTGATACGCTCGGCGCTCCAGAAGTGATTAACGACTCATCTTCGACCTCTCGCATTGTATACCATTTGGCCAAACCGCTTGGCTACGATACCACTTATACGGTTATTCTCAGTGACGCTATTAAAGATTCACGCGGGGTCAGCATTGGTACCCACAATGGTAAACCGCTGTCTTTCCAATTTAATACAGGTTCACAGCTGTGTTCAATCAACAAAGTCTCTGTTGTTCCGAACCGCGTTACCTTCACCAAAGCCAATGTCACCAGTACACTGGTCGCTGGCGCAACCACAATAAACGGCGCTTCCATTCAGCCCATTCCCGGTATCTACGATTGGTACTATGTGTGGGGTCCTCAGAATAATCCGGTCGTGCAGCTCGCCAATACCACCACTTCGGCCGCTCTCATTACCGCTCAGAACCATAACGGTGAAACCGATGTGCACGCTTCGGCATTTGTCACCACCAATGGCGCTACCAACGCTACGGGCACGGCTGCCACCGGCAAATCACATATCATCGTCAACCTCTGTGAAAACCCCTGGCCAACACGAGAGATAACCGTGAACAATGTTGTTTACAACACTTTCCCATACTCAGACACGGCTGGCAACCACAGTGGTTTTTCTCTTAATTCGAATACCTTTGACGGTTCATCGATTCCACCCAGCCCGCTTCCAGCCCAAATTGTTGGGGACGGCTACTTCAATTTTAGTACCTATTATTGTGCCGATAATGGCAGTGCGGGTACTTTCGATGATTTACCCTATTTGCGTCCGGCCGTACAAGTGCAACAAAATCTTGTTTCACCATCATCGTCGTTGAAGCGCTTTATTTTCACCGATGCCAACAATAATGATGCAATCGGCATACAGATCTTCACCAACCCCAAACATCTTACACCAGCTGAATGGTATGCTGCTTCTGAATCTCAAGGTGGACAGGGATTCGTGGGTAATCTGCAGACGCTCACGGTTGATGGTTATGACGCGGTCAGTGACGGCAACAATGTTTATATCGATGCGGTAAATTACGCCACCAACCAAAAAACAATCTATAGCAATATTTATCTGGTGAGTATAAATAGCGACGCCACGGTGGAAACACGCCAAGTGTTCAACCAGCTGCTCAAAAATTTGAAATTTAATGTCAATTTATCGAATTATGGTTATTGCGGCACCACGATTGATAATCCCGATTTTAAAGTGACATGCCGCAGCGATCTCGATTGTAGTGTCGGGCAAGTGTGTGCCGCCCAGATCGATAAACTCAAGCGTAATTACGAACGCTTGAAAGATTTGCGCACGATCGATGGTTTGTTGCAAGGTTTTGCCGTACAATACAACAATACCTATCCGACCATAAACGAAGGAAGTTATTTGAACGGACAAACACTGAGCGTATGGCCATCATGGTCGGTATTAAGCAATGCCGTTGGTAAATCACTCCCAGCCGATCCGGTGAACGAACTAGGCGCAAGCGGCACGTGCCGCAGCAACCCAGCCTTGTTCTGTGTGGCCGATAGGGATTGCGCCCAGGGAGATACCTGTGTGCTCCACGACCCGACCACTGGCTGGAGCACCGAAGATCGCCGTTTTAGTTTTGCCTGCGCCACAACGTCGTATGCTTATCGCTATATCTATAATCGGTCTACCGGCTTTACACTAAGAACCCACATGGAGGAAATTGGTGTGCCGGTGAATAACGGTATTGATTTCATGAATGGGTTTACCTTGAGCAGTTCATCGCGTTTTGCGGTTGAATCCGGTACGCCCGGTATTTGTAATCAAGATCAAGAAATTTCTACTCTTATTCAGGGACGTTGTGGCGATGGACAGGTGAATATCAATTTGGGTGAGGAGTGCGATCCGCCAGGCAAAAAAGTGTACGACAGTGCACAATGCGCGCTTGACCCGGCCAACGGCAGCGCATCGTACCGAACGTGTTCAACCGCCTGTACATTTTCCGCTCCAATCCAGGTAAAGTGTACCGATTTTCTTTCACCGCTCTGCGGTAATAGCAAAATTGATGCCGGAGAACAGTGCGATGACGGTGCTTTAAACGGAACATACAATCATTGCACCAAACAGTGCACCTGGCCACCCGCGCCACCGTTCAATGGCGGGGTAGGGTACTGCGGTGATGGGGTAGTGGAGGCCCCGCCTAACGTGCAGGCGACAAACGAAGTGTGTGACCCAACTGCTGGTCTTGATGCAAAAGATGGATGGTGCATTGGCGGTTCGCAACTTGGAGAGTCATGCTATGTTGATCAAGATTGCGACAGCGAACTTAAGGGAGTATGCAAACTGCTCAGTGATACAAAAGTAAAATACGGCGCTGCGAAGACTGCTTCATGTAATTTCGATTGTCAGTCATACGGACCATATTGTGGCGATGGTATCGTGCAAACACAGTATGGAGAACAATGCGACCCTCAAGCCAATAATCTCGCGTGTACGGTAGGCGGACAAAAAGGAGTGGTGGCGTGCTCCAACACCTGCCGGTTTACCGACAATGCCATGATGTGGCTCCGGTTCGACGACACCTATCAGGTAGAACCGGGTCAGAAAAAAATAGTATGGTCAAATGTTCCATCAGCAGATCCGGTGGCAGCGTGCGGGATTGGTTGCCAGCTAAAAAAATTATCACACGAAATAGTAGGGGCTTTCTCTGGCGTGGTTGATAGTGCCGAGGCAATTTTGCCTGCCACGTATTACCCCGATTCAACATCGCACAATAATTACGCGCTGTGCCGTTTTAATTGTCCGACTTTTGTGAACGATGGAGTGAACGCGCAGGTGAATGAAGCGCTTTTGTTCGGCAACGGCACACCGATAACAGTAGCGGATAGTCCCTCGCTTGTTGCCACTTCGTCGCTCACGGTAGAGGCATGGGTGCGCCCGGATGATCCATTGCTTGACTGGCGTCGCGTGATGGAAAAGGGTGGTTGGGAACAAGGTGGTGGTTTCTCGCTCCAATTTTGGGCCGACACCGGTAAAATCGCATTGGCGGTATTTGGCGCGGGTAAGCACGATTATTATGCCGTCACATCCAAAACGTCACTGCCATCCGACGCGTGGACGCATGTGGTGGGTGTATACCAAAGACAAGGAAGCACGCAGTCGGTTCGCATTTATATCAATGGCAAAGATGATACTGGAGACGCGTATGTTGATCTGAATGATGTAGTACAACAAATTAATCCAACTACGTATACCGGAGCGGCTTCATTCCTAGCCGATTCGACTGGCAAGGCGCTGCAAATCGGCTCTTCAGGCACAGCTGATAGCTACTTCTTTGCCGGATATCTCGATGAAATTCGCCTATACAATCGCGCGCTGACCGCTGCGGAGGTGGCCGACCACGCAGCAAGTATCAGCGGTGCGGTATGTCAAGCCAACGTACAAGCAACGATTGCTCTCACTCCGGCCGGTACATGTGGCGATGGAAAAGTAGACGCAAGCGAAGCCTGTGACAACGGCGCTTCTAATGGAGTGGCGTGCGCGGCTGGATATGGTAAAAGCTGTTCGTATTGCTCAGCCGACTGTCGTAATGTTGTTGATGTTAAAGCAGCCCAGTACTGCGGAAACGGTGTGATTGAAGGTCCTGAATTTTGCGATTTTGATGGTAATGGCGTGATTGTGGCGAAACTCAGTAATGTGACTACCACCAATCCGAATTACGATACTACGATGCGCGGCTATCAAGCCGTTGCGTGTGAAAGCGAAAAAACAGTTTCCGATACATTTAAACGTGGTGCCAAAACGTGTGCCAACAGCTGTAGTACAATTTTGGTAAAAGAAACAGCCACTCCTGCCTGTGTCGTTTGTGGTATTGATGAGAAAAACGGTGTTAAAGTAAGCGGCAGCCTGCTCAACGTTATTGAGAATGATCAAACCGAAGCTATCTATGCCGACAACAATCCGAACGGCGATGGTCGTGGCAGTAACGGCGGTTCCATCCACCTGTTTGCTTCAAATAATATTTCGCAATTTCAGCAATCGTCTATTAATGCTAAACAACCGAATGTTGGTGCCGCATCATCGTTCTACGCATTGTCCTATACTCCGCAAAACGGTAATACCCGTCCAGCACTACTCGCCAGCAATCCGATCTGTTCCGACAATAGCAGTACACACTATGTGATGGATATCAACACCGATGCTGACCGCCGATTTGATTTTGCCGTGAAAAATAATCCAGCACCATGGGATTATGATCTACTACTGTCGCCCATCATGTCGGCCACTGGTTTGCTCACCTTCAACCACAACAGTCAGCAGTCAGAACCGATCGATAAGAGTGCTACCCCAGACAATATTCGAGTGGTGGTGCGATGGGTACAGAATGCGGGATTTAATGCTGGATTGGCCCGTCCGTATAGTGTAGTACCCTGTATCGCTAAGCAAGAAAATTGTCCAATTGCCGGAGCTAAACAAACGACCTGGAAATTTACCAACGCATTTTCGAGTATTGAAGATAATGGCTTTTCAACACCAGTCTATGGAGCTCTGTCTTATTTCATCAGTGATTATTCCGAACCAAATTGGAGTGCGTGGTACCACGGATATCATTTCACTCCCGGAGAGCTGAACGCCGAAGCCTTTACGATTAAAACAAAAGATGTCATGCTGCAAAAAGGAAAACCATTGGCGTTTTATGTGCGTACCAGCGATCTTACTCAAGGAATTCGTTCGTTCGGATCTTCCGCAAAACTCGAAGTTGATGTATACTTCCCTGAGACAAGTGGTGTCATGTATTACGATTTGTTCTCGCAACCCGCAAAACGCTACTACATTACACAAGCTGACGTTTCCGCGAACGCGAGTGCTGCGTATTGGCATGTTTTTGACATAATCGGGGCGGCTGATCAGTCCGATGTCACAAAGCGCATTGTTCCCGTCACATCCGTTAATCCGGCTACGGGTCAGTCCACCAGCTATCCGAATGGTCGTATTATCACCGATCTATCAAACTTGTAAGATATGTCTTCCTTTCTCCGGTATATTTTTTTCGGTGTTGGTCTCGTGATTGCGACGGTGCTCGTGGTGTTCGTAGTTCGTTTTGCCGTTGTGCGCAGTGCTTGGCAAACTGGCACCTTGTCTGTAACAGATAGCTCGACGACGACCGAGAGCGCTCCTATAAATAATAGTCAGATATGGCGTGACGCTCTACAAAGCGCAGCACAAACTGACAGCGATGTTGATGAGCTAGCCGATGGGGAAGAGAAACAGATCGGCACGAATCCAAAAAGCGCAGACACCGACAATGATGGTTTGACTGATTTTGCTGAAGTCAAAAAATATCACACCGATCCGCTCAAAGCTGATACCGACGAGGATGGTTTCGCCGATGGTATCGAAATAAAGCACGGTACCAATCCGCTCGATAAAAAAAGTTTTTCATCGCATTAATATTTTTTTTAATCGTCTTATATGTTTGATGATCAGCCCACCTCAAATACAACACCGCCAACTAATCTTCCCGTAGAACCGGACGACATGTTTAAATCGGTTGATGATTCCTCTGGCGCTCCCGAACGTCCCGACGCGCTTGATGCGGGTATGCTCAAACGTCGTGCGCCAGCGGGAGGCACCCCATCCCCCATGATGACAGCCCCTGATATGGGCATGTCAGTGCCCATGGCAGCCACGAGCTCTCCAATTTTAGGAAAAATATTATTGGCTGTTTTGATCGTGGTGGTGGTTGGCGTCGGCGGCTTTGGCGGCTGGTGGGCGTATAAGACTTTTGTGAGTAAAACACCGGTAGTGGTGCAGACATCAACGAACAATAACAATTCGAATGCTCAAAATAACGTAACTCCACCGGTAGACACAACAGTTGATAACAACCAAATTCTACCGATTGATACGACACAAAATGTACAGCCCGATCTCACTTCGACCGATTCGATGGATACCGATCACGATGGCCTAACCGACGGAGAGGAACGCGCGTATGGAACTGACCCACAAAACCCGGACACCGATGGCGACGGACTTACCGATGGCGATGAGGCGCACATTTGGCATACCAATCCGCTCAAAACTGACACTGACGGCGATAGCTACCCCGATGGTGTCGAAATTAAAAATGGCTACAACCCACTCGGCCAGGGTAAATTGCTTCCGAGCACGACAACTACCACACCTGTAAACACGAGTTCAGCTAAAACGACCACGTCTTCTACGGTCACTGCCCCCACTTCATCGTCACCGGTCCCTGTCATTTTCTAAGTATGTTTGGACGTAAGAACAAAAATGTTCCACCGCCCACCAAATCAGTTACTGTTTCGGTCATCCCACCCGAGTTTTATGCAGGAGCGAATCCGGTTGTGACATTCAAGAAAACTACTGTCGAGGTAAATCCGAATCCCGTAATGAAATCACGATCAGTCGTGCTCCCTTCGGCGTCAGTGCCGGGTGCGAAAAGACCAACTGCGATTTTGATGAATCGCAGTTGGCTTCTTGTTGGCGCCATTGCACTATTTTTATTATTTGTCGCGGGGGCCAGCTGGTATTATTGGCGCCAGGCGACGGAAACAACGACGCCTGTTGTCATAAAAAATCCACCACCCATTACTATTGAAACATCCACTGCGCCGGTAGTAATTTCACCCCCTCCCACCACAGCCGAAGTGGTGCAGCCGATCATTACCTCAACTCCACCCACGCTCGCGAGCGAAGATGGGCCACTCAGCTTCCCACCCACATTCGTACCAGACTCGAACGATAACGATCGTGATGGGCTGACGAACGCCGAAGAAGAGTTGTTTAAATCCGACCTCGAAGTTCCCGATACCGACCACGATGGCTATCAAGATGGTCTTGAGGTGTACTATTTATATAGTCCTACCAATGCCGCTCCAGCTAAACTCATCGATTCGGGAGTAGTGAAAACGTTTACAAACCCGGCATTTGGATACCAACTCTATTACCCTGCCACCTGGGCACAAGCGTCCGTCGACATGGGGTATCGTGATATATTGTTGAGTACCATTACGGGGGAGAATGTTGAGCTCAGGGCAGTAGTCGCCACTTCCACATTCGCGAATTGGTTTTCTGCTTGGGCGCCAAGCGAGCGATTTGAAAATCTGCAGCCGTTTACAACGCGATATGGGGTTACTGGCTACATGCGATCTGATAAACTCGTTTATTACTTTCCAGTAACAGGGCGAGTGTATGTACTTTTGTATCACCCTGAACTGAATAGTGCTATTAACTATCGTTCGGTGATAGGCATGATCGCACGTAGCTTCCAGCCGAGCGAAATTACGACGCATATACCGGGCAAAGAACTGGAAGAGATTTCGGATGCTCTTGGCACCACCACCACGCAGAGCCGAGTGACAAGTACCGGCATATGATAGAGATTGTTTTTAAAAAAGAAGTGACGTGTCCACTTACCAATGATCGCGTAAAAAAAATAGTGCGCGTAGCAGCCACCTTCGAGAAAAAAATTCGTGGCGTTATCGATATTACGATCGTCGGCAATAGCGCTATGCGGCGTTACAATTACCGTTATCGCGGTATCAACCGACCAACCGATGTACTCTCGTTCGGATGGCAGGAAGACAGAACGGTACCTTCGCCCATGCTCGGCGAACTCTTGCTCAATTACCCGTACATCGTGGCGCAAGCTAAGCGATTCGGTGTGCCAGCAAGGGAAGAATGTGGCCGCATGCTTGTGCACGGATTACTGCATATTGTGGGTTATGACCATGTTCTTAAAAAAGACGCAGCCACTATGTTCGCGCTACAAGAAAAAATTGTTTCCGCTCTTAATGCCAAAAAAATACTATGAAGGTCACTCGTCTCAGGCAAAGTGTTGGCGACGCGCTGCGCGGGCTCACCTTCACCTTTTCGTCCGAACAAAATTTTCGCATCCAAATTGTTGGCGCCTTGGTTGTATTCCTCGGAGCGTGGTATTTTCATTTACCGCTGTGGCAGATTATTGTGCTGCTGCTCTTGGTCGCGCTTGTGCTTATTCTTGAACTCATCAATACGGCGGTGGAGTATTTTACCGACCTCATCAAACCGCGCATGAATCATTACGTAGCAACCATCAAAGATATTATGGCAGGCGCGGTTTTGGTGGCATCGCTGACGGCTTTTATAATCGGCCTTATGATCTTTTTGCCCTATTTCCTTGCGCTCGTAAAATAGTGTATACTATAGCAAGTGCAACCTTAAGACCAGGTTTTGTTTATGCGTAAAATATCTGATACAATTATCGCCGGTTTGGATGTCGGGTCGTCCTCCGTCCGTTTAGCGGTTGGTCAGTTTGTGGGCTTTGATGATAATGATCGAAATACCGAACTTCAGGTTATTGGCGCAGTGGAAGTGCCTTCACATGGAGTACATAAAGGTATTATTACCAGTATCGAAGATGTTGTATCAGCTATTTCGGCTTGTTTGGAAAACGCCGAACGCAGTGTTGGTATGCCTATCGACAGCGCGTGGGTAGGCATATCAGGGCTGCACATTCTAATGCAAACTAGCAAAGGAGTAGTGGCTGTTTCCAAGGCTGATAACGAAATTACCGAAGACGATACCGAACGGGCCATTGAAGCCTCACGCGCTATTGCTGCCCCGCTCAACTATGAAATTTTGCACGTGCTGCCGCGCGATTTTAGCGTGGATGGGCAAGGGGATATCAAAGATCCGGTGGGTATGACGGGCATCCGCCTTGAGGTGGATACACAAATTATTTTAGGCGCTTCCGCGCAAATAAAAAATTTAACCAAAGCGATCTATCGTACCGGACTTACTATCGATGACGTGGTGCTCGGTATTATGGCCACCGCCGAGGCGGTTGTCACTGAACGACAAAAAGAAATTGGCGTCGTGGTAGTCAATATCGGTGTGGCCACGACCAGCCTAGCCGTGTTTGAAGAAGGAGAGCTCATACATACGGCTGTTGTACCTGTTGGATCCGAACATATCACCAACGATATTGCTATTGGCCTGCGCACGTCGATCGATATTGCCGAAGCGGTAAAGCTCCAGTACGCGGATTGCCGGGCGAGCGAGGTTTCCAAACGCGACGAGATTGACTTGTATGAGGTTGGCGCTCAGGACCACGAAATTATCAAAAAGCAATATATAGCCGAAATTGCCGAGGCTCGCGTGGAAGAGATCATGCACCTCGTTAATCAAGAGTTGAACAAAGTGAAACGCAGCGGACTTCTGCCAGCTGGAGCCGTCTTTACCGGGGGCGGAGCCAAGATTCCGGGCCTCATCGAACTTGCCAAACGGTCACTGCGATTACCGGCTCTGATTGGGTATCCACTTGACGTGGTGAGCATGACCGATAAAATGCAGGACACCGCGTTCGCGCCAGCGGTTGGATTAGTGAAATGGGGGAGCGCCATGATGCAAGATGGTTTTGTGAGCGCGTCTGGCCGTGGCAAACGTCGTATCAATTTACGTTCTTTGCACCAGGCATCGGGGCAGCTTAAGAAGTGGTTCAAAACTCTGATACCATAACTTAGCTCGGTACGGTGTAAGGCTTGACACTTTCTTGACACTCGGCATCGAAAGTTTTACACTAGTGAGCGAAGATTCGTCTTCGCTTATTTTATTTATAGGCGGTTGAACACAAAATGTGTTCAATACATTAATTATTTACGACGTCGCGCTTCAAAGGATGTTCGTCACGCTTCAAATGTCGTTGCGTGACACGATTCCGTTGAATCGCACGACGCGATTTCGTCAAATCGTATGCCACAAGTAAAACCTGAAATTGAAGCTTTCGCGAAAATTAAAGTGGTGGGTGTCGGTGGTTCCGGTGGTTCGGCTATCAACCGCATGATGTCTGCCAAAATTCGCGGCGTCGATTTTATCGCCATGAATACCGATATTCAAGCTCTGCACTACAATAGCGCGCCGCACAAAATCCATATTGGCAAAACCGTTACGCGCGGTCTCGGTGCTGGTATGGATCGTGAAGTGGGTAAAAAGGCGGCCGAAGAATCACAAAATGAAATTCGCGATGCCCTGAAGGATTCCGACATGGTGTTCATTACCTGCGGTTTAGGTGGTGGCACCGGCACTGGCGCCGCCCCGGTGGTCGCCCAGGTTGCCAAAGAGATGGGCGCGCTCACGGTAGCCGTGGTGACCAAGCCATTTGGTTTCGAAGGTCCCCAGCGAGCCGCCATTGCCGAAAAAGGGTGGGAAGAATTGGCCAAACATGTCGACACGATTATCACGATACCAAACGATCGGATCCTCCAGATTATCGACAAGAAAACAACACTTTTGGACGCGTTTAAAATTGTTGATGATACGTTGCGCCAGGGTGTGCAAGGTATTTCAGAGCTTATCACCATACCAGGTCTTATCAACGTGGACTTTGCCGATGTGAAAACCATCATGCACGACACCGGGTCGGCTCTCATGGGAATTGGTACCGGGACAGGCGAAAATCGAGCGATTGAAGCCGCAAAAATGGCAATTTCCAGCCCACTGCTCGAGCTCTCTATCGACGGCGCGCACGGCATACTCTTCACCATTACTGGTGGTCCGGATTTGACCATGACCGAAGTAAGCGAAGCCGCGAAACTCATCACCAATTCTGCCGCTGAAGATTCCAAGATTATATTTGGTGCGATTATCGACGATTCGATGACCGGTAGTATGCGCATTACGGTGGTAGCAACTGGTTTTGACGATCGTCGCGCCGTAGCCGCCAAAGAAGAAGAGCCGGCGCAGAATTTCTTCGCGAGTGGTAAGTATATGCCGAGCACCTTCTTGCGCAAATCACAGCGTGAAGAAGAAGAGGAAGAAAAGAAGTTCAAAACATTTGTGCAAAAACCAACCATGTTTTCATCTCCTTCCCCGGCTCCCACTCAACCAACCGACCAGAACAAAAAAGCAGCAGGGGACGATGATTTGGAGATACCGGCGTTTATTCGCAGGAAGATGGGAAACTAATGTTTATTTACGCGTAAGGAATCTTCTTCGCTCCTCGCCGCGGCGAGTCGCTCAGAAGTGAATTTCCTTGCGAAAGGAAATATCGCCGCGCTTCAGCGGACGTTGCGCGGCGTGATTTCGTCAAATCATATGAGATGCCCAGTATGCAATTTTAGGGAAGTCAGCGTGGTAGACTCGCGTCCGGCCGAAGACGACTATTCGGTGCGCCGTCGCCGCGAGTGCGATAAGTGTCATTACCGTTTTTCTACTATCGAAGAAATTGAACTCCTTGATATCATGGTGGTGAAGCAAGACGGCGCGCGCGAAGCGTATCAACGGGATAAAATAGAATCAGGCATTCGTCGTTCGCTCACCAAGCGGCCCTATACCCAAGAAAAATTTCAACGTCTATTGCACGCAATAGAGCGCGACATCCAAAAGCGCAAAAAGCGTGAAATACCGAGTGCCGAAATCGGCGAGATCGTGATGAAACATTTGCACCTGTTCGACAAAGTCGCGTATATCCGTTTTGCCAGTGTGTATCGTGATTTCAAAGACGTCAAAACGTTTGAAAGCGAGGTAAAAAAATTAGTCAGACGTACTAAACGTTAAGTATATGTACAAGCACCACGACCCAGCTCCTGAGGGAGCCGAGCCAAAACCTGGGGAGCAGCAGCCACCATCCGTGGAGCAGAAATTGCACGGCGAAGTCACTGCTCCAAAATCGGCTGAACCATCACTTGGGAGTATCCGAGAATTGCTCGAAAAGAATTTGAAGTGGTCGCAAATCATTTACGAACAGAATCGTAAAATAAACCGCAAACTCATGTGGGCGGCGGTGGCCGGATGGCTTAGGCTGCTCATTATCGTACTCCCGCTTGTTATCGGTATTATTTTGCTTATTCCACTGTTCAAACAATTCAACTGCGTGCTCCAAGGAACGCAGTGCGGACCGCGCGATCAAGCCTCGTTCGAGTCGCTGCTCAAACTGCTCCCACTGAACCAGGCACAACAAAACGAGATTAAGCAAATGATAAAGTAGTATTCGTATGATGAAATGCACCAAAATCGGCGCTACTATTGGACCATCGTGCGCCACGGCCGAGACGCTCAAAGCAATGCAAAAAGCGGGCATGAATTTTGCCCGTTTAAATTTTGCCCACGGCACGTACGAAAGTAATGGCGCGCTCATGACATTGGTTCGTTCGCTCGAAGAAAAAACCGGTGAACCGATCCCGATTCTCGCCGATCTGCAAGGGCCGCGCATTCGTATTGGCGACCTGCCGGAAGAGGGAGTCACGATTGAAGATGGTGAAAAAGTTATTTTATCCGGTGCTGGCGAGAAGGGGACAATTCCACTAGACTACCCCACGTTACCACAGTTTGTGAAAGCGAACGAACGTATTCTTATCGATGACGGCCGTATCGAACTGGTGGTGGAAGAATCCAACGATAAAAAAATTCTGACTTCGGTAGTGCACGGTGGCACTCTTCGCGCACACAAAGGCATCAATTTACCCGATACCCAGCTCCATATTCCGGCATTGTCCGAAAAAGACCAAGCCGACGTTGATTTTGTGGTGAAGCAGGGTGTGGATATGATCGGGCTCTCATTTGTGAGCACCGCCAAAGATATTTTGGATCTGCGTTATCTGATCAAGCTGCGCGCCAAAGAAGCGAATATTATTTTGGAGCACCCAATTTTTATCATCGCCAAAATTGAGCGCCACGAAGCCGTGAAAAATTTAACGGAAATTTTGGACGCGGCGGATGGTATCATGGTGGCACGCGGCGACCTGGGGCTCGAGCTGCCCGCCGAAGAGGTGCCACTTATTCAGAAAAAAATTATCGACGCGGCCAACGCCAAATCAAAACCGGTGATTGTGGCCACGCAACTGCTCGACTCAATGCGTGAAAGCACTCGGCCAACCCGCGCCGAAGTATCGGATGTAGCCAACGCGGTAATCGACCACGCCGACGCGCTGCTTTTGACCAACGAAACCGCCTCGGGCAAATATCCCGTCGAGGCTGTGGAAACGATGTCGGAAATTATTATGGCTACGGAGAAATCAAAATACGATGACAAAGAAGTGCCGGCGCTTCTCAAAAAGGGAAGTTCTACCGAGCAGGCCATTGCCGATTTATCGAGTATTTTGGCGGAAGAGATTAAAGCGAGACTTATTTTGGCGGCATCCATTACCGGCGAAACCGGTCGGCTGATTAGCCATGTACGCCCCACGTTGCCAATAGTCGTGGCCACTCATTCTACGGCAGTGTGGCGACAGCTTAATGTCTCATGGGGTGTGAAGCCGTTTGTGCTTCCACCGTGCAATTCGATCGAAGAATTGGTGGATCGTTCGGTGATGTACCTCAAAGAAAATCGATTGGCTAAAGAGGGTGATAAGATGATCGTGATTGCGGGCGAGCCGGTGGGGCAGGCAGGGAATGTAAATTTGGTGGAGGTGAAGATGATAAAGTGAATTTTTAAAAATAAAAAACGCTTCTTTAGCAAGAAGCGTTTTTTTAACCTGATTTTTTATTGTAAAGTCGGATACAAAGGGAATTTCGCGGTAAGCTCTCGGACGGCTGTCTTTATCTCGGACAATTTCGCGTCATTTGTATGGTTGAGAATCGCTTCATCAATCCACGTTGCCACCATTTCCATCTCCGCTTCTTTGAAGCCGCGGGTGGTAAGAGCCGGGGTGCCAAGGCGAATACCTGATGGATCCATAGGGGAGCGTGGATCATCCGGAATCATATTCTTGTTAGGTTGGAAGAACCTGAAGCCAGCTGTGACTTGAGCGGATTGAGTGTACTGAAGGGTTCCGAAAAAGTGGATAATTACAGTTTTATTCAACACAAGGCGCCCCGCTGCACCAGCCG
>CAYTPE010000019.1:0-19420 GCA_964439885.1 uncultured Gammaproteobacteria bacterium | reverse complement strand
GTTTTAAAGTCCCTGATACATGGTATATCAAAGACGATCTGCTCCTTGCCACGGAACATGAGGTAGGTGTTGACCCTGAGTCTGGCACGCGTATTACGAATGAGTTTGGCAAAACCGCGTTTGGCAATTGGGTTATGGTAGATCCCGGCAAAACTGCCGAAGTACAGTTGACGTACCGTCTCCCCTTCTCCATAGACAGTCTTTCCAAAGCCAACAATCGTAGCCCTCTGTGGAACAGCCTGCTCAGCACATTCCACCGAACGATCGCGGGGTATGAATTGGTGGTGCAAAAACAATCCGGTATTACGAGTGATTTTGCTAGCCAAATTATTTTCCCCGATAATTGGCACCCCATGTGGAAAGAAGGCGCCGACCTGCGTTTAGAAAAAAATGGTGGCACTGCCCCTCAAACGCTACTTACAACCGACCACATTTTTGGCCTCCTCATGCAACCCGATACTAACCCATAATATTTATTTTTAAACGAGCTCTATGCCCGACGACATCCTTTCCCCGCTCGAGAATGAAAACAAACCAAAAAAACGTGTTGTCCGCAAACGAAAGCCTGCGATAAAAAAAGTTGCCTCTGCCGAACCTCCCGAAGATCCACGTATTGGTGAGTACCTCACGAATATTTATCGTGACACTAATGGTAACCTGCCCGATATGCGGCGGATTGCGGTTAAGAAAAACGGCTCGTTTTTGCGATCCCTTACGTCATTGATTGTCACACTGGCGGTGCTCGTTGGTCTCGGCTGGTTTGGTTATTTCTGGTGGAGTGGCCTTAATAAAAATACAAACCCGGTGGCTACCGTGAGCATTACCGGGCCCGAACATGTCACTCTTGGCACCACCAGCACATATGTAATCGTTGCTCAAAATACGTCCGATACAGCTATTACCAAAGCGACCTTACAGGTCTTTTATCCAGCCGGTTTCGTATACCAAACGAGCGATCCGGCGGCTACCAACGTCGGTCATAACGAATGGGACATCGGCGCTCTTGCCGCTCACACCAAAAAAAGCATTACTGTTTCCGGGCAAAATTACGGCACCGTAGATTCCGATGGTTCGTGGCGCGCATTTTTGACGTATCAGCCTGTTAACTTTAACTCCACGCTACAACAATCCGCTTCGCTCTCTACCACCATTGATACGTCACCGTTTGAGCTGAGCGTATCGGGCCCTGGGCAAGTCACACCCGGCGCCGATGCTGTGTTTACTTTTACTCTCAAAAATACCGGACAGTGGCAACCAGCTTCGCTCTACCTCACTCCTGCGCTTCCGGCTAATTTTGTAGTCACTACATCGTCTCCCGCGCTCGATTCCCATACCCGTTGGGTGGTAACTCCATCCACTTCTTCGAGTACCGTACTTATTTCCACCTACACCGTGCGCGGCTCACTCACCAAATCGGTTGACGACACCATGCCATTTGGCGCCGCACTCACCATCCCGCTTGGCGCGAACAATCAATTGTACGAACTCGCTCATGCCTCTATTAGCCCAACGGTAATTAAAAATGGTCTTGCCCTCAACGTGGCAGTGAACGGGAACATGAGCGACGGCTATACGCACCCGGGTGACACGCTGAATGTAACGATACTCGCCAAAAATACCGGTTCATCAGACATAAAAAACGCGACTGTCAAAATAAATTTTGACGCTCCGTCAGTCAAAAATCAAAGTATGCTTGCCTGGAATAATCTAGTAGACAAAAATGATGGCGACGTGAAAGGCCAACAGATTTCACCAACACTGCGACGCGGTACTATTACCTGGACTGCTAAACAAGTGGCTAGTTTGGCGAAACTAAAGCCAAACGATGAGGTACAAATTGATATGCAACTGCCAATTAAAACCGTGAAAGATTTTGACATTTCCAATCTGACCGCGAGCTCTTCGGTGGTGCTTGCGGCCAGCGTCAGCTATACCGACGCAAGCTCGACCGCCCGAACCATTGCCGCCGCGCCACTCACCCTTATCTTTAACTCTGACACAGCAATCGAAGCGCACGATGCCGTGAGTGGCAACGCTCACACGATCACCTGGGTACTGAACAATACACTCCACACTCTCAAAAATATTCAGGTCTCCGCCACGGCGTATGGCGACATCGCCTTTGCCGCCGACAAACCAGATGGCGGCACGCTCGTGTACGATGCTTCTGGCAAAACGATTACGTGGAAAATCGACGCGTTGCCCGACAGCGTGGACGTGCTCACCGCGCCGTTTACCCTGACCCTGAATAAGGTGGATCCAAGCCAAAATATACTGGTGGGTAAAATACACCTCACGGCTACCGATAGCGTTACCAACCAACCAATAGACCTGACCGCGGATGACATTTCTCTTAAATAAACACTCTACAAAAAAATAGACCGGACAGGTCTATTTTTTTGTCTCTAAGGTTGGTGCGTCCATGAACTGCGCAATTATTTTTTGGGCAGCCTCCACATCGTCTCCGTGTATCCAATGTATTCGTTCATCACGTTTAAACCAGGTCATTTGCCGTTTCGCATACTGCCTTGTCTCGGCTTCGATTGCTGCTTCCGCTTCTTGTATCGTACAGGTACCGTCCAAATAAGCGTGCAAATGTCGGTACCCAATGCTCGTCATACTTGGCAAATGCCATCCGTACTTTTGTTTTACCAACGCTTTGGTTTCGTCCACAAACCCTTCGGCAAACTGGTTGGTAACACGCTCAGCAATGCGCTGAGCGAGCACATCCGGCTCCCAGCGAATACCTATTTGCAGCGCCTGGTACAGCGGCGGCATTTTCCGCTGCTGCGCCACAAACGATTCGCCCGTAAGAATTACCACTTCGAGAGCGCGTAGCACGCGACGTGGATTTTTGATATCGATGTGTGCGAAGGTTGCCGGGTCGAGCTTCTCAAGCAGTGTACGCAGTTCAGAAAGAGGTTTAGCCTCCAAGCTTTTGCGTAGCTTTTTGTTGGGTGCGATTTTCGGGATCGATAAATTATCAACAATCGCCCACACATATAGCCCCGTGCCACCCACCACAATGGGCAATTTCCCACGTTTGAGCATATCGTTGATATACCCGGTAGCCCGCTCTTTGTAGTCTGCAAGGGTTAGTTCTTTGCCGGGGTCAGTCACGGCCATCATGAAGTGTGGTATGCCTTCTACCATATAGACGCGACTGAGCCCGCGCCACTTCCACTCCCCTTTGGGCAGTGCTGTGCCAATATCCATTTTCTTGTAGATTTGACGTGAATCAGCCGAAACCACCTCACCATTGAACTTTTTGGCGAGCGCAATACCAAGCCCTGTCTTACCAGAAGCAGTAGGCCCTACTATGACAATAATTTTTGGCAGTTGATCCATACCCTGGCATTGTACCATTCTTTACTACCGCTACCAAACAGCCGTTTTGCCACCATTGACAAAAGTGCTATTTTGTGGTATAATTAGTATGTAATTTGGCTAATTTTAGCAAAAATATGGGCAATGAAGACAACGAACATAGACCATTTCTTCTTGGAGAAGAAGGCATCTCTGAAGCTGACAAGCTGCTTGCCCAAAATAATGAATTGCATGCTAGAATTAAAAGAAAAATAGCTGCTGTGGATGAGCACACTGCTCGCATTCGCCGAACAGGTATTGTAAGACATCCGGATCTGCCGCACGACAATGCTGGCTCTACTGCCGAACCGAAAGAAATAATTCGTGTAGACCAAGCGGCTTAGTATTAATACAATTATTAAATTAATCTTAAATAAAAATATATGAGAGAAGGACAACCGAGCCCAGAAATAAAATTCGTACCGAAATCTACTGCTGATGAAATTAACGACGCCGATAAAAAAATAGTAGAAATCGACAGCCAAACCGAAGCGAACGAGGGAAATGCTACAGTTTTGCGTAATTTACGCATAGACCGGGAAGATGTGTTGGCTGAACGAGAAAACTTAGTGGAAATTAAAAGAATTGAAGATAAAATGGACGATATTGATCAAGAGTTATCGGAAATGCCTTCTAAAGAAAGAGCAGAACAGCTTGAAGCCGAACGCCTTAGTCTTGCTCAGCAACGCGATGAGTTGCGCAAGGGTATGGAACCCATCGGCGAGGAACAGCCTGATGAGTTGCTAGCGGCTTAACTTATTAAATCAACATAAATGCGATATGATCGCCGAACAACATTCTCCACGCTCACACAACGAAGACGCCTTACACGCAGTAGTTCTGGAAGGCCTCACAGACAAAGACGAGGTAAGTCTTAATGACGCAGGGGCGGACACAATATCATTGCTCAATGATGCAGATAAGGCGTCGATCGCGGAATTGTACGGAAAATACCGTCAATCTACTGACGAATCTGAGAAAGCACGTATCATGGCAGATCTTAAAGCACGATTTTTAATTGAAAGCCCACTGGAAGCAGCCGAGATATTTGACAGCATGCAAAACTAATCAAAAACAAAAATGCAGTCTAAAGTGACTGCATTTTTTAATTGCCCTATACTCCTAAACCGAACGCTCTCTAATTTCATTCACTATTTTCTCGATAAATTCATCTTTTTTCATCTTCACCTGCTCTTCCTGCCCGCGCACCCGCACCGTCCATTCTTCGCCAGCCAACTCTCTATCCCCTACTACGACAATGTACGGGATTTTCTGCCCCGCGCCATTGCGCACTTTCTTACCCATCGTCTCGCTGCTATCGTCCACTGACACACGGATACCTTTTTCTTCCATTTCTTTGGCAAGCTGGAAGGCGCCTTCGTTATGTCTGTCGCTCACCGGAGCGAGTAGCACTTGTACCGGGGCAACCCACAGTGGGAAATTACCGGCATGGTGTTCGATGAGAATGGAGAGGAAACGTTCGATAGATCCCATGATGGCGGCGTGGATCATCACGATTCGTTCGCGTTCGCCTGCTTCGTTGGTGCAGACGAGGTCGAATCGTTCGGGCTGGTTAATATCGAGCTGTATGGTTGCCACCTGCCATTCACGACCAATGGAATCTTTGGCGATAAAGTCGACTTTGGGACCATAGAACGCCGCTTCTCCGGGTGCCTCAAAGAACGAAACGCCGCGCGCGGTGGCGAGGTCACGTATCTGTTGCTCGGCCGCTTGCCACATCTCCGGCGTGCCCAAATAATTTTCAAAGTGCTTAGGATCGTGGAGCGACAATCGCACTTTGAGCGCGCCAAAGCCAACAGCTGCATAAAACGTATCAATAATGTCCCACACTTTCAAGAATTCTTCTTTAATCTGGGACGAACGACAAAACACATGCGCGTCGTCCTGCGTAAAGGAGCGCAGACGCGATAAGCCATAGAGCTCGCCTGACTGTTCATCACGGTAGCACATGGTAGTTTCGGCGTAGCGCTGTGGCAACTCTTTGTAGCTCCAGGATTTACGGTTATAAATTTGAGTGTGGTGCGGACAGTTCATGGGCTTCATGGCGAACTCGTGACCTTCGCGGGTATTTACATGGAACAAATCGTTCTGAAACTTTTGCCAATGTCCGCTTGTTTCGTACAAATCCTTTTTGGTGATGTGTGGAATCGTCACGCGCTCATACCCACGCGCCTTACGCAGCTCCCATACAAAATTATCGAGCGTGTTGCGCAGCAGTGTGCCCTTTGGCGACCACAGCGGCAAACCAGGGCCAACCAAATCCGAGAAAGTAAACAAGTCGAGCTCTTTACCGAGTTTGCGATGATCACGCTTTTTCGCTTCTTCTTGCTGCTTCGTGTACGCCTCGAGCTCTTCTCTGGTTGCAAACAGCAAACCGTAAATACGAGTGAGCATCGGTTTGGTTTCATCACCTCGCCAGTAGGCACCAGCCACTTTGTGGAGCTTCAGCGCGTCAGAGGGAATTTGATTGGTATTCTCAGCATGGCCGCCACGGCACAAATCGGTAAATGGCCCGGATTCGTAGAGCGTGAGGTTTTTTCCTTCACCCGAAAATTCTTCAATGAGCTCAAGTTTGAACGGCTGATCTTTTTCAAATTCTTTCGCCTCGCCGACAGTTACTTCTTTACCGATGAACTTATGATTTCCTTTGATAATATGTTTCATCTTCTTTTCGATAGCCGGAAGATCGGCGTCGCTAATACTCACGCCTTCGGGAAATTTGAAATCATAATAAAAACCGTTTTCGATAGTAGGGCCAATGGCGAGCTTGGTGCCCGGGTAGAGCTCCAGTACGGCTGCCGCGAGCATGTGAGCAGCGCTGTGGCGAATAGCGTCGAGATTGTTTTGTTCCATATAGGTGCGTCATTGCGAGGGGCGAGGTACGAGCGACGTGGCAATCCCCGTGCGAGCGTACCTGTCCTTTTAATTTAAGATTAAGATTGTAGATTTAAGATTTTTTCCATTCTGCGCGGAGAATGCTCATGATAATATCGTCATCGAAACGCTTGAGTACTGGATTCCACATCGACTGGCGCTCTACTCCTTCTTTAACAAACCCCGCCTTTTCGTATGCCCGCACGGCTGGTGCGTTTTCTTTCGTCACGCGTAGTTGTACCCGGTGGATCTTTTTATGGCTGAAACCGTACTCAGTGAGCGTTTGAATTATCTCGGTTCCATACCCTTTGTTCCATTCGCTTTTTTCTCCTATGAGGACGCCGAGAGTTGCGACGCCTTCTTCAAAGCCAATGCCGGCGCTGCCAATTAATTTTCCAGTTTCATTCAACACCGCGAACGTATTACCATTTTTTCTTCGTTGATTTTTACGCACGAATTTTTCTTCATCTTTGAGCGACTTGGGCGGTGGCGCTCCTAAGTACCTGATCACTTCTTTGTCTTTAAACCATTGATAAAAAGTTGGCGAATCGGATAAAAGATACGGCCGTAATGTTACTCGTTTACCTCTTAAAATTACTTTTTTCATATGGGCAAAAGAAAAACCCCGCTACCTCAAAAACTGAGATAGCGGGGCCAAAATAGGTGTTTTGGCGGTTCCACCCGCGTGTTTCGCTTTTTCCGCCAGCTGGCGGCTTAATTGTCTTCCGTTGCACGGTTTGGTAGGCCGCGCCTGTCATTAGTGGCACTATAACAAACATCAAAAAATGTGTCAAATAACATAAGGGCGAACAGCTGTTCGCCCCTACAATATATATTCTGTTTAAATCTCAATATCTACACACCGCGCTTCAAAGGCCTCGTTTCAAAGGACGTTACGTGGCACGATTCCGTTGAATCGGACGGTGCGCGGCATGATTTCGTTAAATCACATGTTTTTCACCACCACTTTTATCTTGTCCGGTACCGTGGGGGCCGAGAGTACCCACGATGGCGAAAATTTCACATCGACCGCGGCCACGTGGTCGAGACCTAAAATATACCGTTGAATTTCTTCCTTGCTTTTGCCAAAGAAATTACGTGGAGCGAGTTTGTCGACGTTGGCGTCGAGCGTGACGGTGATAGTGTCATGCACAGTGAGAGTCGCCGTGTTATTTTTGGCGTCCACACTGCCAAGCACTACCTCGGGTGAATCATTGCCGGGCAAATAACGCTCCGCGGTGGTGTCTACTTTCGATGTCACTTGTTTATCGAGTACATCGGCCAACGCGTTGGCATCGTAGGTAACAGTGGCAATGGTGCTAGTGCCGCTCACGGTGAATTCACCAACTTCCTCCCCCACTTTGTGATCGGTCTTAACGGTCAGATTAGATACCAGGAAGACCCTGCCCAGGGTTTGTTCGGTGCCGGGTAAATTTTTTGTATAGGTGTCGAGTACTTTTTGTTTGTAGTCGTCCTCGGCCTTTTTAACATCGTCATCAGTAAGCACTCCGGCAGTGGTGATGCCTCCGGTCATTGCTTCTTTGCTTTCGGCATAGATCACTTTTTGTTTCGTTTCGGGCAATCCAGGGATAGTAAAAGTAGTAGGCGCGATATCGCTCGCGTCGCCTGTTTTGTCGGCATACACATCAGCTTCTACTTGACCGTTTGCGGGCACGTTGACGCCATTGGTAAGGCGAAAAAGCACGCCGCTGGTGCTGAGCAAACGAGTGGTTTTCACAAGCGGCTGTGCGCTGTCTGTTTTATTGTAAATGATAACTTTACCGGTAGCCGTGCCGTCCACTTTCTTGGTACCATTTACATGATATTTTTCTGACCAGACGAACTGTGATGTCGTTACCGTGCCGCGTACTGTCGTGTCGGAATTCTGTGCCGTAACACCGACCGTGACATCTACTTTTTCTTTATCTTCTTTTGCCTGTACCACAATAGTGGCGCTTTTGGAAGTCACAAATATAATAACCGCGAGCAAACCGATTGTAACAATAAGAAAACCGAGAGCGATAATTTTGTATAATCGTGTCGGCGGCTCAGGAGCCGGCTGCGTGGCCATGCGATGTGTAATCATAGGCTTTCACTTAAAACAAAAGGTGAAAAATGTATGTTCACTAATAAGTATACCATATTGTGCGTGTCAACGGAACGGTCTCATACCTCACTTACTCAATTATATGTTACGAACTACGAGTTACGAGATATAGGATACACGTTACGCGCTACGCGACACCCCCTTACTCCGCCACACGGAACACCTCATCCACCGTCGTAATCTTGTCGAGCGCTTTCAAAAGCCCGTCTTGCGCCATGGTTACCATACCGTTTTTAATTGCTACTTCCTGAATGACATACTCGGAAACTTTACCACTCAGAATTATTTCTTCAATTTGTTTGTTCATGGCAAAAAGCTCATAAATGCCAATGCGGCCTTTATACCCAAGCCCACTGCACACTTCGCACCCGGCACCTTTGTAGAAGGTGAGGTGATCCACGTCTACCTTGGAACGCTCGGCTTCGGGTAAGGCTGAGAGAATGGTGCGGGCTTTTTGCATTTGTTCTTCCGTAAGCGTGGTGGGCACGATACATTCGTTGCAAATACGACGCACCAATCGTTGACCGATGACACAATTGAGTGATGGCGCAAGCAAAAATGGCTTTACACCCATGGAGAGAAAACGCGGAATAGCACCAGCGGCACTGTTGGTATGGATGGTGGAGAGCATAAGGTGTCCGGTAAGAGCAGCCTGAATAGCGGTTTCGGCGGTTTCCAAATCACGAATTTCACCGACCATACAAATATCCGGATCTTGGCGCAGAATACTTCGTAAACCATTTGCAAACGTATACTCGTGCGACGGGTCTACCTGGCTTTGGTTGATGCCCTCCATTTTAATTTCGATCGGATCTTCGAGTGTGATGATTTTGACGCCGGGTTTGTTGAGTGTGCGCAGTATGGCGTAGAGTGTGGTGGTTTTACCGGAACCAGTCGGACCAGTGGTAATAATCATGCCATTGGGGCGCTCTACTTCACGCTTCAGTCGTTCGTACGCATCGCCTCTGAGGCCCAATTCGTCATAGGTGACACCCTTACTGCCACTGTGCAGAATACGCATCACCACGCTTTCGCCATGAATGGTTGGCATGGTAGACACACGCACGTCGAGGCTGCCTGAATTGAGCTTGAGGGTAACGCGCCCGTCTTGAGGTCGATCGGTAATGTTGATTTTGAGCGCGGCTAACAATTTGATGCGTGAAACAAATCGCTTCCATTGTTCAATGGGGAGCCTGGCCACTTCGTGCAGCACGCCATCCACTCGATAACGAACGGCAATGCCTGTTTCTTCTGCTTCTACATGGATGTCGGATGAATTGGTTTTAAGCGCGGCCGCCACCATGAGCGTGAGGATGTCGGTAATGGAAACATTTTGAAAAGCTTTTTCGAGACTTTGCAAATTGTTGATGGACACTTCGAACTTGTTGATTTCTTCGTCGGTAATAACGATATCTTTGGTAATGGGTTTCACCACCGGTAAATTCGCGTAGAGCCCCAGCACATGCTCTAAACTGTGCTCGGAAACGATATACGTCTCCGTTTCTGCGTGATGCCGTTCACCCAATTGGTACACCATCTCCTTGACCGCCTCAGTCTGGTTGGTGGTGGCCACTTTGATACGTTCAGGCGTTGCGTAAAAGCACGCTGCCTGGAGCTGTTTGGCATTCTCAAGCGGTATCATACGCAGTGCCTCCGACGATACCGGAAACACCGCCAAATCTATGTAGGGCAAACCAAGAGCAGCAGCATATTTTTCGGCTTCGTGCTCTTTTTCTTTTTGCTGAATCTCGGTCATTTTCTTACTAAACTGAGCGGCGGCACTTGAAGCAGCCGCCTTAGGCGTAGCCTTATTTTTTTTAGTGATATCTGTGATGGACGGAAAATCCGATGTCATACGATACAATAAAATTCTCTACCGCACTAATTTTCCCATATGGTGCATCACGCGACTCAATACCCCCTCACGATGCATCTTGAGGAATAAATATGTCCATACGGCTGTGGTATACGCGTTGTACACACCTCCCACAAACACAACCAACGCGACAAAAAGTGCGATGGAAATGGATAGCCCAATTGATACAAATAGGGTGCTGCCCGTCGCGCCCGAAAGGAGCACGGCGAGAAGCGACGGCAGCAGGCACAACGATGACACCAAAACAACTGCCACCAGAACAAGGGTGTTGAGCACGAGCAAAACCGCGCTGGTTTCCAGTGAAACCAGCATATGATGATGAAACAAATTCCACGCGCGGCCGAGCGCTTTGCCAAGCGTGTATTCTTCTATCACAATGTAAGCTGTGGTATACACTGCGAGTGACGCAATGACAAGGCCACTAAACAAACCGCCTGCCAGCAATAATACTGAACCGATACCGCTTCCATTTATCCATTCGGCCGCAAGCCACGAAACCATGAGTAGCACTGCCACGAGCAAAACTTTTTTGAGTATCGCTACCGAGAGAATTCTCCAGAAATGCCGCACACCTTGATGCCACGCGAACGTAATGTCTGGTTCACGAGTAGTATGAAATTCATCGGCCGATGCTGCCACGAGCGCCCCTTGAGCGGCCACACTAAAAATAGCAACAGCCGCGATGAGCACGCCGAGAATTATGGCGAGCCATAATACGCCAATACCGGCGAGCCACGAATGGACCTCCGGCCACAATACGGCGTTCCAATTGAACACTGTGTACCCTTGATACTGCGAAGAAATAAGCTGCCCGACGAAACTATTAATGCCGAGCTGGCCGCTGAGAACTGCTAAAATACCCAAAATCCACAAAGTGCTGTGGTGGCGGATCAATTTCCACGCGGCAACAAGCGCGTTACGATAGGTTGGCTCCTTCATACATACGCGATTACCTGCCCCAAGCAGGGCAGACATAAAATAAAGATTTGCGAGCCAGTTTGCACCAAACAAATTGGCCTCTTACGACTCTAGTATAGCATATTTTGCAAAAATACAGTAGAAAAACACCCGACAGATGTCGGGTGTTTGAGTTATATTTTTGTTTTTCCTCTTTATTCTCGAATTTCAATGCCTGGGCCGCTCGGATTATTCTTTTTTTGTTCTACCCCCATAATCGCGCGGATATCTTCTTCTTCAATGGTTTCTTTTTCGAGCAGTACCGATACCATCTGGTCCATCTTCGCTCTGTTTTCGGTAAGCACGCGGCGGGCGGTTGTTTCCGCATCGCCAAGGAGCTTACGAATTTCTTAGTCAATCTCTTCCGCGGTTTTATCACTATAATCTTTTTCCTCACCAGTTCGTCCGCCGAGGAATACGAGCTCTTCGTGGTTACCGAATGTGCGCGGCCCAAGTTTTTCACTCATGCCATAGCGCGTTACCATATTGCGCGCGATCTGTGTGGCATTTTTGAGGTCGCTTGATGGGCCGGTTGAAACGTTTTCATCTCCAAAAATCATTTTCTCGGCCACATAACCGCCCATGGCCATAGCAAGTTCATCTTTAAACTGAGCGAGCGTATGGTAATGTTTGTCTTCAGCCGGCATCTTAAGTGTGTAGCCGCCAGCCTGACCGCGAGAAATAATAGATACCTTACGAACAGGATCTGAGTTAGGCAAAAGATATCCAACGATAGCATGCCCGGCTTCATGATACGCTGTGTTCTTTTTATCACGATCGCTCATGATACGACTCTTGCGTTCCGGGCCAAGTAATACTTTTTCGATACTCTCAAGTATTTCAATTTCTTCAATTTGTTTTTTGTTGCGTCGGACCGCCAGAATCGCCGCTTCATTCATGAGGTTGGCAAGATCAGCCCCAGAAAAACCCGGAGTACGTTCGGCAATTTTGCGAATGCTAATGGTATCAGCGAGCGGTTTACCCTTGGCGTGGATGTGCAACATTTCTTCACGATCCGCAATGTCAGGCATGTCAATGACAACTCGTCGATCAAAACGGCCGGGGCGCAAGAGTGCCGGGTCAAGTACATCGGGACGGTTGGTAGCCGCCATGACGATAACGCCAAGGTTGGCTTCAAACCCGTCCATTTCAACAAGAATTTGGTTGAGTGTTTGCTCGCGTTCGTCATGCCCCCCGCCAAGACCGGTGCCACGGCGTCGACCGACAGCATCAATTTCATCGATAAAAATAATGGCTGGAGCGGCGCGTTTAGCTTTGCCAAACAGATCACGGACGCGCGAAGCACCCACGCCCACAAACATTTCCACAAACTCGGAACCGCTCATATGGAAGAACGGTACGTTGGCTTCTCCGGCCACAGCTTTGGCGAGCAGTGTTTTACCAGTACCGGGCGAACCCATGAGCAGCACGCCTTTGGGAATTTTGGCCCCCATCTCGGTAAACTTTTTTTGATCTTTGAGAAATTCCACTACTTCCTGCAACTCTTCTTTGGCTTCTTTAGCGCCCGCTACATCGGCAAACGTTTTTCGCTCCCGATTGTCTTCCGGTTTTACCTGACGCGGGTTGCTCTGTCCAAAACCCATCGCTCGATTATTCGCGCCTTGAATGCCACGCGTCATAAAGTAGAGCAGGCCGATAAAGAGCACGGTGGTAATAAGCGACGGCAATAAATTAGCGGCCCAAAATTTCCACGAACTTTGTCCTTGAATTTCAATTTGTAAATTTTTTCGCGCTTCGTCGGTGACGCCGTAATTTTTCATCACGTCACCAAATGAATCTTGCGTTTCTTTGGTGGCCTGCTCAGCACGCGCTTTCGGATCCTTCATGGTCGCGGTAATGGTATCGTCTTGAACGGTGATTTTCTGTACCGCCCCGCTATTAATTTGGCTCACAATTTTCGCCAAATCCACTTGCTCGGGGGTTTTATTTTGACCATGGCGAATATACGCAAAGGCTCCAACAATAAGCAGGATGAGCAGAAAAATAGCCAAAAAATTTTTGAGCAAACTGTTTCGCATACGAAAGTGTACTATATGACTTATAATTACTGCTAAGATTACTGTTTTTGTCTCTTTTTCATATAGCTTTAACCTTAACAGTTCTCCCACTGTACCTTATTTTACAATAAAAATCAAGCTCGACTACCCGTCCGCCGACAAAAAACAAAACACCCCGTTTGTATCGGGATGTTTGAGATATGTTTATTCGGCGTCGTCTTTCTTTTCTTCAGCTTTTGCCTTTTTCTCGGCAGTGCGACCACTCTTACCTTTCACACCGGCGATCTTAAGACCGAGGCGATGTTCGGCTGGTTCCAGCGACACGATTTCGAATTCAAGCTCCTGACCGACTTTAAATTTTTCGTTGATGTTGGTAACCGGCGCGTCGGACAGCTCGGAGATGTGGGCCAAACCATGGATTTCTTTATCGAGGGCCACCATGAGACCAAAGGATTCTACTTTGATCACTTTGCCGGTCACTTTATCGCCAACTTTATAGCGTTCCTTCACGCTCTTCCACGGATCGTCCACAATGCGTTTGACGGAAAGATAAATTTTGGAATGATCGAGCTGGATAATTTGCGCTTTTACTTTATCGCCTACTTTGAGCACATCTTTGGGGTGGTCGATACGCTGCCACGCGATCTCGGAAATATGGATAAGACCTTCCAAACCTTGGCCAAACTTCATGAAGGCGCCAAATGAGGTGAGGGCGGAGATTTCGCCATCCACCACGTCGCCTACTTTGTACGATTCGAGCACGGCTTTTTGAGAATCTTCCCACACAGCGCGCTCCGATACAATCAATTTTTCTTCTTTCTCATCGACATCGATCACTTTTACTTCCATTTCTTTGCCGATCATTTCGCGCAATTTTTCTAAAATACGATTCTTGTCGCCACCGGCTACGCGTGGATAGTTGTCGGGAGAAAGCTGAGAAACAGGCATGAAACCAGAGAGAGCGTCTACCTGCATCATAAGACCACCTTTGTTGGCTGCCAACACTTTTCCTTTGACGGTCAAATTGTCCTTCATCCACTTTCGCATGGTGTCCCAGGCGCGCTGGTAGCCGGCAATACGGAACGAGAGTTCCATTTCACCATTTTCGTTTTCCATGTCCATGACCGTAGCCTCTACTTCGTCACCAACTTTGAGATTGGCGTATTCACTGGATTCCTGAAAAAGTTCACGACCACGAACAATACCGGTAGTTACGCCTTCGATATCAATGTGGACCTGGCCACGTTCCACGGCAATAACTTTGCCTTTAATAACGTCACCTTCTTTTGGCACCGAAACGGTATGAGCCGAAAGAAGTGATTTAAAATCGGTTGCTTTTACGTCTGACATATGAATTAACGAATTCATGCCGCGCAACGTCCATTATGGCGCGGCGCAACAAAAAAAGAATTCTTAGCCCTCGTACTGCTTATGCAGCGAGAGTGCCTCTCTCTAAAGTGGGGAGGCTTTATCTTTCAAATTGTGGTGCATTTATACTAACAAAAAGGGGCACAAATGTCAAGCCCCGGATGTGTACCCGGGGGAAAGAACAGCGGCAGTGAGCATGACACGGTTCAGTAGGCTCGTGCCTGGGCTTGGATGATCAGCCGTTTGATACCATCGGAGCATTCGGCCCCGAATGGAACCAATGGGCTGCGCACTTCGTAGTGCGCGGGATCAGAAACCCCCAGGAGGTCCCGTACCGTCGCATTCACGACAGCGCGCCACTCGGCGTCATTCGTGGCCTGGTGGCAGATCACTGCCCCTACCCCCGTACGGCCCTTATGAATAAGGGTCACGAAGAGGACGTGTGACCCGCCAGGGCTCCAGATCGGCTGGATTTCCAGCTCATACGGCAAATCTGCCATACGGCACCCCGCCGAGAGGCTCGCGATTGGCGCCGCCTCAGCTTCAATGGCTTTTTTGAGCGTACGGCTTGGGTGCTCGGCCATGAAGTTGAGGCACGTCGTCGCAGGGTTGATGACGTGTGTCGGTACGAGCTTGGGAGGGAGCGCTCGTGTCTGAACCGTACTCACTTGCTCACCCCGATCCGGCGACTCGGTACCTACCCATCCATCGGGAATGACGCACGCCGCGGGTTCGATGTACGTTGCCGAGGCGTCACCCCGGCAACCATCATACCCGGCCACGACCTCGCCGCCCGGCGTGCAACCAACGAATTTCACCATTACCACTGCCAACCACAACGCCACCACCATCCTCATGATCACCTCCACCTGGTCTATAGGTACAGAAACATGCGTGTAAGCAGCCGTCAAGAGCGCGGCTGAAATAAGCTCAAAAAACAGCACCTAGGCGTCTTGCTCTTTCCCCTATATTGTGATAAAATATATCTACTTTTATAAGCAAATTGTCATGCTGAACGTGGTTCAGCATCTGGTCGTATCGACAACAGATCCTGAAATAAATTCAGGATGACAATTTGAATGAATGTGATTTTTATGCATATCTCCTGGCTCGGCCAAACCTGTATCAAACTGCAAACAAAATACCGCGATGAAGATATCACGGTGCTTATTGATGGCTACAAACCATCGACCGGTGAATTCCCTCGTAGTTTTTCTCCGCAGATCGCTTTGTTTTCACACGGCCAAGAAGAAGCGGCTTCGGTGGGTAACGCCTTCATTATGGACACGCTCGGCGAATGTGAACTCAAAGAAGTAATGGTGACTTCACTCCCCTCCACCGACGGCACGGCTATTTTCAAAATTAACGCCGAAGGTTTGTCAGTGGCGCATTTAGGCAATCTACACAAAAAACCAGACGTAACCGAACTGGAAAAACTTGGTTCAATTGATATTCTCCTCATCCCGGTGGGAGGCAATAAACAGTATCTCGAACCGGCCGATGCCGCCGAGCTTATCACCGCGCTTGAACCGCGCATTGTGATCCCGATCGCTTACCAATGCGACTCGGACAAAGCCGCTTTGCCGGTGAGCAGCTTTATCAAAGAATCAGGTTTAAAACCAGAGGTAACTGATAAAAAAGTGATTATTAAAAAGAAAGATCTGCCTCAAGACGAAACCAAATTGTATATACTTGAAAAAAACGTATAAACCTTTTCGCTCGCTATGGCTCGACCCCCCTACAACGATGCGGGCGTGCCCGGACAACCTGTTCGTCCCGCCACCTACAGCCGTTCGGCCAATCGCCTGCTTATACTAAGTGTTCTCGCTTTCATCGTTGCTATTGGCCTCGTCTGGGGATGGTCGCTACGCGAACAAATTGCCCAGTTCGAATGGGGACAGACACAGGAGCATTCACTTATACAGACGGTGCAAACCAACTGGCAGAGTGCGATTCATGAAGGGGACGACAATACCCAAGCACGTATTGAAACCGAAAATTCACTCAAAAAGTTACTCCGCGCTGTACCGACACACTCCACTCAGACTACCACGTCGTTCCCCACCACTTCGTCGAAAGCTACAGCACCTACGTCGACACCTTAAATTTATTACTATTCTACACACTCGAAGGTCCGTAACCATTAATGATTCATAGAACGTATGCAAGACAAAATGAAACTATCCACTATTCCGGAAGGGAAACTGAGCCCCGCGCCAATCGTCGATGAGGTGAAAAAATCGTATTTGGAATATGCCATGAGCGTAATAGTCTCTCGTGCGCTACCCGACGTACGAGACGGTCTCAAGCCCGTGCATCGCCGCATTCTCTACGCCATGTGGAATATCGGCTTGCGCCACACCGCCAAGTTTCGTAAATCCGCTAACGTCGTCGGTGAGGTGATGGCCAAATACCATCCGCACGGTGACTCCTCTATTTACGATGCTATGGTGCGCATGGCGCAGGATTTTTCCATGCGCTACATGCTCGTGAACGGCCAAGGTAACTTCGGCTCCATGGATGGCGACGGTGCCGCTGCCATGCGTTATACCGAAGCGCGTCTCACTGCCATTGCCGAAGAGATGCTGTTTGATATCGAAAAAAATACCGTGCCCTTCATGAACAATTACGACGGCACACACCAGGAGCCCATGGTACTCCCCACCAAAGTACCGAACCTGCTTCTCAACGGTACCGTGGGTATCGCGGTGGGTATGGCTACAAACATCCCGCCACATAACCTCGGCGAACTCTGCGACGGCATCACCGCGCTTATTGACCACCCCAAAACATCCATTGAAGAGCTCAGTGACATCATCAAAGGCCCAGACTTCCCTACCGGTGGTATTGTGTATGGTAAAAAAGATATTGCCGCTGCCTATGCTACCGGCAAAGGCGGCGTGGTAGTGCGCGCCAAGGCCGATATTGTAGAGGGGCGCGGCAACAGCTTCAATATCATTGTCACCGAAGTCCCCTATCAAGTGAATAAAGCCGAAATGATTGAAAAGATTGCCACGCTCGTACAAGATAAAAAAATCGAAGGTATTAAAGATTTGCGCGACGAAAGCAACAAAGACGGCGTGCGCATCGTAATCGAACTCAAAAAAGATTCCTATCCGAAAAAAATTCTGAATCAACTCTACAATCTTACGGAGCTTCAAACTACCTTCCACTACAACATGCTCGCGCTGGTGGATGGTCTGCAGCCACGCGTTTTGAATATCAAAAATATTCTGGAAGAATTTATCAAACACCGCCAGATTGTAATACGCAAGCGCACGGAATATGATTTGGAAAAAGCCAAAGACCGCGCCCATATATTGGAAGGCCTCTCCATGGCGCTCGATAAAATCGATCTCGTGATCAAGACGATTCGCGCGAGCAAAGACAAAGACGACGCGAAGGTAGAGCTCATGAAAAAATTCAAATTTACCGATCGCCAAGCTACGGCTATTTTGGAAATGCGTCTGCAACAGCTCGCCAATTTGGAACGCCAAAAAATTGAGGACGAACTGAAAGAAAAGAAGGCTCTTATTAAAGAGCTTGAATCCATCCTCGCTTCGGAAACGAAGATACTCGGCATTGTGAAATCGGAAACCAAAGAGCTGAAGGAAAAATTTGGCGATGAGCGCCGCACCCAAATCGTGGCGCACGGGGTGAAAGAATTCACCACTGAAGATCTGATTCCTAATGAGCCAACGATAGTGATGACAACTACAGACGGCTACATCAAACGCCTCCCCCCCGACACTTTCAAACAACAATCGCGTGGCGGTAAAGGAGTTATTGGAGTCACGACAAAAGAAGATGAAGCTGTTGACCAGCTGCTCACCATGAATACCCATGATAACATCCTCTTCTTCACCACGCGTGGCCGTGCCTTCCAGCTCATGGCGTATGATGTCCCTGTGGGTAGCCGCACTGCCAAAGGCCAGGCATTGGTGAACTTCCTACAGCTTGCGCCAAACGAGAAAGTATCAACGATGCTGCCGATGAATGAGCTGGGTGACAATAAATATCTGACGATGGTGACGACCAAAGGTACTATTAAAAAATGCGCGATTGAAGAGTTTGCCAATGTACGCAGGAGCGGCCTCATCGCGCTCAAGCTCAAACTGGATGATAATCTGGAATGGGTAAAAGCCTCCACCGGTAAGGATGATATCATTCTTGCCACCAAGCTTGGCCAGGCCATTCGTTTCCGCGAAGATGATGTGCGCCCCATGGGTCGCACCGCCGGTGGTGTGCGTGGTATGAAGCTCAAAAGTGAGGATGAAATAATCGGTATGGATATTATCAACGCCAAAAACAGCAGCCTCGAGTTCCTCGTCGTAGGCGCTAATGGTACCGGCAAATGTACTGAACTCAGTGAATACAAGGTTCAGGGCCGCGGCGGCAGCGGTATCAAGACGGCTGAAGTCACCGCCAAGACCGGCCCGCTCGTCTACGCGCGCGTGATCGATCGCACCACCGTGAACGAACAAGACCTCATGATGATGAGCGCCAAGGGCCAGGTAATTCGTCTGCCGTTCAAAGACATTAATACCTCTGGACGCGCTACCCAGGGCGTGCGCCTGATGCGCTTTAAAGAAGAAGGTGACCGAGTGGCTTCTGTTACCATTATATAAATGGTCGTATGGATCCCGAACTCGCCCGTATTTTCCAGGGTCTTCCTGATAAAAAACCTCTACCAATACACGTCTTGGGAGAGGAAGCGGTTGATTTTTTTCCAAATGACGACCGTGATGTGTCAGCCCGCGAGGATGCCCTGAATGAAAAAAGTCTTCTCGAAGAATTGGAAAGAATACACAAAACGTATGGGAGGGTTAGTAC
>CAYTPE010000018.1:5846-19492 GCA_964439885.1 uncultured Gammaproteobacteria bacterium | reverse complement strand
GATTATAGGGCGCCCTACCGTACACTCCGGTACCTTGCCCATCGCGCTTACCGCATCCATGCTTTTGGTATCAAAGTAGAGTGGCATATAGCCGACCGTGAAAACTGTTGTATTGTCGCGGTAGACTACCGGCGTGCTGTCGAGACCTCCCGTAAAACCTGGTGCCACATAGAAATAGGCGTCTTTTGGTATATGGAGATCTTGTTTGGTAAAAATGGTATACCCATACCGAACATGGGCGATATACATGCCGACCCCTGCCACCAGAAGAAGTGCGATAATGGTATAAATAATTTTTTTGCGCATAACGTTAATTTAACGCTTCGATTGGTACGCGCACTTCGAAAACAGTAGACAACCCCTTGCTGTGCGCTTCCTGCTCCAGAGCGAACATGTGGTCGGCTTCGCTTTCGCTGTGATTGGAATAATGAACAAAAGGAATATCGCCCTTATCGCGCTCACGCGATACCACATTTACGGTTATACCTTTTTCTGCGTAGTATGCCGGATCTTTAATGCCGAGCCCCGTGCTGCGTGTACCCGCGCGACGATCCGAAACGCCGGTACGGAAAATAAACTTTTCTGTTGTTGGGTCAGCCTGTTCGGGTTTAAGGCCCACCCCTGTGTCGGCGACGTGCACAATTAAATGCGTGCTGTCGCGCGAAATTGATACGTTGACCTCGTTCGCGTCAATCCCGTACTTCACGATTTTTTCATCTTTGTATACATTTCTCGAACAAGCGTTCGACAACAAATTGAGCACAAGATTATTAAGCACCGCAGTATCTGCCGAAGTATATACTCCATCAGCGTTGGAGATGGTATTTTCGAATGTTACGTGAGGCACTTTGGCGGCTTTGTCCGACATATCACCTCGCTCACCATGCACTGTGGTACGTTTTTCAATCAATAATAGCGAAGTCCGGACTGAAGAGCGCGACGGTTTTTCGGCAAGAAACGAATTCAGCTTTTCGTCTACAATCGCCCGCGGAGTACGCATGTCTGAAGAGGGATATTCAAGCAGATACACAAGATCATCCATGACTGCGGACCTTACACCGGTAATCGACTCGACAATATCCGGGATAAGTTCCAGATCAGACGCGTTTAAAAAATTATCCTGTATAGCTTCTTTTATCATTGATGTGTAGGTAATGGCTGGTGATAATAGATTTTTTACGTCGTGAGCCAGCATCCCAAACATTTGTTCGTTCAACGAGCTGCTTTCAGTGTTAATTTTAGTAACCGTTTGTAAACCTTCCCTCATCTTGTGTGATAGTTGTTCATTTAATTCGGTCAACAGCGAGGTTAGAGCGCTGAATTTATCGCCCAAGCTCCTCACCACTTCGAGCGCTTTATCCTCGCTCAACTTCGACATCCGCAGACTAGCTTCATAGAATTCACTTTCGTACTCTCCGATTTGCCGAGCCAACTCTAGAAACGGTAAAAATTCGACCTCCGCTTTTCGGGCCTGCTGCTCGATACCCATTCGCCTCAGTTCACTGAGCGCTTCTTCTTCGGTAGCGCGAGGATGTTCTTTGAGCCACACTATAAACGGATCGTCGTTGTTTGACGGATCCATTGTTGCCCAACCATACACCATTTTTTTTTCGATTGGGTTACCGCTTTGGAGCGCTGCCATAATTGCCCTAAGCCCCTCAAGACGAGCGTCCTCAGGTACCGCGGCGTGTTGCGCTTCTCTGTGTGAGACTTCCATATACTAAATTTAAGAAAGTGAATTTAATTGAGTAGAAAGCTTGGCCAACTTCTCCCTTGCCTCAGCGAGTTTTTTCTTTTCCCCCTCCACCACCGCCGCCGGCGCGCGCGCTACAAAATCTTGATTCTGAAGCTTACTCTCTTGCGCATTCACGTACTTTTCAAGATCGGCAATTTCTTTGGTAAGGCGAGTTTTTTCTTTTTCGACATCGACAACGCCACCGAGGTCGATGTAGACCTCCACACCACCTTCAACGAAACCAACGGCACTCTGTGGCTTTTCAATAGTGCTCTCAATCTTCAAATCTTCCAATCGGGCCAATTTTTTTATCACTTCAGCATTTTCCTCAAGCAATTTTTTCTTGTCGCCCGCGCTCATGGTAGCTACGAGCAACTTAGCCGGTTCGATTTTGTTTTCGCTGCGCAGCGTGCGGATGCCGGTGATGATATTTCTGATTATTCCAAATTCAAGGGATTCCTCGGCTACGCTCGGAATGACAACAGGCCACTTCTCAACCATCAACATGGTATCTTGGCCATATATTTCTTTCCAAATGGCTTCCGTTACAAACGGCATGTAGGGATGCCATAGTTTAAGAATAGTATTCAGTATATACGTAAGCATGTCCGATTTGTTGCCTTCAATCTTTGCTATTTCTAAATACCAATCGGCCAGCTCTCCCCAGGTAAAATCGCGCAGCTGTTCGCCGGCATACGAGAAATTATACTTTTCGATATTAGTTGTGACCTCGCGCGCAATTGTAGACAGCCGCCCTAGTATCCATTTGTCTGCAAGCGTCCGTGGTTCTGGCGTTGTTTGATTGCGAGAGGGATTCTTCGCTTCGCTCTGAATGACAGTGTTGATAAAACGAGCTATGTTCCACAGTTTATTCGCAAAATTTCTAAACCCTGCAATTTTCTCCTCCGAAAGTTTCATATCATTGCCGGGGCCGCCGCCAATAAGGAGCGACAAACGAGTGGCGTCCGTGCCGTACTTGTCACACATCTCAAGCGGGTCGATAATATTGTCGAGCGATTTGCTCATCTTTCTCCCCTGCTCATCACGCACCAAGCCGTGAAGGTACACCGTCTTAAATGGAATTTCACCAAGCGTGTACGTAGTCATGAGTATCATGCGCGCCACCCAGAAAAAAATGATGTCATAGCCGGTTTCGAGCACCGCTGTCGGATGGAAAACTTTATTCTTTTCCCATTCTTTTTCGTTTGGCCAGCCGAGCGCGGAGAATGTCCAGAGGCCTGAGCTAAACCAGGTGTCGAGAGTGTCGGGGTCTTGTTGCCAACCATCACCTTCTGGTGCCTCAACATCAACATATACTTCTTCGCCCTTATACCACACCGGAATCTGGTGCCCAAACCAAATTTGGCGACTGATATTCCAATCGCGCAAATTGTTAATCCAACTAAAATAAGTTCTCTCAAACTTTTCAGGCAATATCTTTATGCCGTCGTTTTGAACTGCATCCAGCATTAATTTTTTGAGCGTTTTTTTAAGCCGAGGAATTTCTTTTTTTACGTCAACAAACCACTGTGTCTTTGGGAGCGGTTCGACTACATCACCAAATCGATCAGAGGTGCCTACGCTTTGTGTTATATCTTCTTCTTTTTCCAGTAATTTCTGATTTCTTAAGTATTCGACGAATTTTTTTCTTGCCTCAAGTACGTCCAGACCTTCATAATTCTTACCGGCTGTTGGCGTCATCTTTCCATCCTCACCAATAACTTGAACTAGGTTTATCGGATTTTGTTTCTTGTTTCTAAGATATATGTCAAAATCTGCAATACTATGCGCAGGAGTAACACCTAACGCGCCTGTTCCAAAATTTGGATCAACATTTTCGTCTGAAATTATTTGGATTGTTAATGGCACAGCGGCGCCCACATCTACAGTAAAGATTTTCCCAATATATTTTTTATACCTCTTGTCGTGTGGATTAACGGCTACAGCAGTATCGCCAAGTTTAGTCTCGGGGCGAGTGGTCGCAATGGTAATCGGAAATTCTTTTGAATATTTGAAATAATATAATTTCCCCGGTCTATCAATATAGACAAGCTCATCATCACTGCATGTGGACTGACCTTTCACCGACCAGTTCACCACGCGGTATCCGCGATAAATCAAACCGTCATCATACATTTTCTTAAACACGGTACGTACAGCCAAGTTGCGCTTCTCGTCAAGTGTGTACGCTTCCCGACTCCAATCAAGCGATGCGCCCATGCGCTTACTCTGATTGACGATGGTATCGTGACTATCCTTGGCAAACTTTTTTACTTCATCAAGAAATTTTTCACGTCCCAATTCTTTTTTGGGATTCTTCATTCCCTTTTCTTTAATGAGTTTATTTTCAACTTTTGATTCAGTAGCCACTGCTGCATGATCAGTTCCCGGTACCCAGAGCGTTCTGTCACCTTTCATTCTATGATAGCGAATCATCACATCTTCAATGGCCAGCATGGCCGCATGCCCCATATGGAGCGTACCGGTTACATTCGGCGGGGGTAGTACGATCGAAAACGGTTCGGCATCGGCTTTGGTTACTCCCTTTTCAATACAAACATCGGGGTTAAATAACCCGCTTTCTTCCCACTGTTTATAGATATCTTGCTCGTACTTCCCCGGTTCGTACGCTTTAGGCAATTCCATAAATATAATCCCGATATGCGGATGTATTCAGATTTACGGATATCTGCATATCTGGATGCATCCGTATATCTGAATTTAATCAAATAATGCATTAATTTTACTAAATATAGCTTAAAAACGCAAGTTTTTGTGCCAAAATAAGCCATTTTTCTTATCCACAGGAGCTAAAAGTGGCATGGTTGACAGAAAAGCCGACTTTTGATAGAATCTGAGGTTATTATCCAAACAGACGCAAGTCCCAAAAAGGCCTGATAACAGCTATGGCTTTGACTGATTTACAACAAATTCAAAACCTGGTCGCCGACAGTAAATATGTCTTAATTTTGTGCACGCCACAAGATAAGGGCGATGCCGTTGGCGCGGCCATCGCGCTCAAAACATACTTAGAGCGCGAACACAAACAAGCCGATATCGCGGCAAGCGGTTTTGTGTTGCCAAAAAATTTACACTTCTTGCCCGGTACCGAACAGGTGCGGTCTGATTTGGAGCACTTACAAAAATTTATCATTAAGGTGGATGTGAGCGAAACTCCCATCGAAACACTCAGCTACGATGTAAAGGACAACACGCTCGCTATCTACCTCACCCCGAAGCATGGTTTGATTTCCAAAAAACAACTCCGCACCGCCCAGTCTACATTCAAATACGATCTCATCATCACGTTGAACTCGCCGGATTTAAATTCGCTCGGCGATATTTTTTTCAACAACACCGACCTGTTCTACCGCACGCCGATTATCAACATCGACCACCAAACCAGTAACGAGCGTTACGGACAGGTAAACATCGTGGACTTTACCTGCACCTCTACTGCCGAAGCCACCTACAAAATACTCAAGCAAATTATCCCCGACCATATCGATGCGGCTATTGCCACAGCGCTCCTCACCGGTATGACGGTGGCCACCAAAAGTTTCAAAAGCCCCACCATTACCCCGCTCACTCTCCAGCTCGCGAGCGATCTTATCAACCGCGGCGCCGATCGTGAACGCATCATTCAATGTTTGTACCGCACGCGTACCATTGCCACACTCAAATTGTGGGGCCAAGCACTGTCTCATTTGCAGAGTGATACGAAACTTGGAGTGGTGTGGACGACGATAACGCGCGATGACTTTACTCGCGCTGGTAGCGCGCCGGATGATTTGTCGGGTATCGTGGAGGAGTTGATTAGTAACTCTCCCGAAGCCAAGGTGGTGCTCTTGGTGTACGAAAAAGAAAACGGCAGCACGAAAAAAATTGGCGCCATGATAACGAGTGAAAAAGAATATGACGCCCTGGAATTGGCCAAGCCATTCTCGCCTACCGGCTCGAAGCGCCAAGCGCTCTTTACGGTGGAAGGAATGAGTTTGCAGGAGGCAGAAAACATGATTCTGGAGCGTATTCGTGAGGTACTACCCAGAACGCGCTAAAATAGATAAACAAAAAAACGCCAAAGAGAGAGGCGTTTTTTGTTTATGTGTTATTAAATAAGCGGGCTCCCTGTCATACTATCGGGCTTATCGACCCCCATTAATTTGAGCACTGTTGGCGCTACGTCTGCCAATACGCCCACTGGCGGGATAAGACTGAGGTCGCCATCTGGTGGGTCGCCTGCCGGGCCGGCTTGCCCCATAAAATCGGCACCGATAATGATAAGTGGTACCGGGTTAGTGGAATGTTCCTTATCGATTTCTCCAGTTTGTATATTAATCACTTCTTCAGCATTGCCGTGGTCGGCAGTAACCACCACCACCCCACCACCTGCCAGAGTGTGCTTCACCACTTCGCCAAGGGATTTGTCTACTGCTTCGCACGCTTTGATGGTGGCCGGCAGATTACCGGTATGACCGACCATGTCGGCATTCGCGTAATTGATAACTACCAGATCGTATTTTTGACTATCAATGGCTTTGACCGCTTCTTTGGTAACGGACGCAGCCGACATTTCTGGAACCTCGGCATAATTAGCCACCTTCGGCGACGGCACAAGAGCGCGATCTTCGCCGGCAAACGCGTCTTCGATCGTGCCATTTAAGAAAAAGGTAACGTGGGCGTACTTTTCCGTTTCGGCGGCATGAAATTGTTTTTTGCCCGCTTTACTCACCACTTCGGCCAGCGAATCGTGTATAATAATCGGCTTGTACGCCACGACAACGGGGAGATCTTTTTCATATTCCATCATCGTAACAAAAAAAAGATCTTTGATATAATGCCGCTCAAATTTATCGAAGCCCGGCAGTACGAATGCTTTGGTAAGTTCACGCGCGCGATCGGGGCGAAAGTTGAAGAAAATGGCCGCGTCACCCGGCTCCACGGTGGCTACCGGGCTACCGTTTCTCATGATAACAGTTGGAACAAATTCCTCATCGTAGACTTTCTTCTCATACGATTCGGTTATGGCCGAGAGCGCGTCGGTAGCATATGAATCGGCTGTACCGGTGGCCATTGCTTTGTACGCTTTTTCCACCCTGTCCCACCGGTTATCACGATCCATGGCATAAAAACGTCCGGACAGCGTGGCGATTTCGCCAAGTCCGAGCTCGGACATTTTCTGCTGTACATCGCGCACGAATGTTTCTCCCGCGCTAAAACTGCAGTCTCGCCCATCGAGAATAAGATGTAAAAATACATTCGAAGTTACTTTATATTTTTTGCACAACTCGAAAAGCGCGAACAGGTGTTCGTTGCTTGAGTGCACATTGCCCGAGCTCAGCATGCCGATAAGATGCAGCTTGCTTTTCTTTTTTTTCACGTGTTCCATTGCTTGCGCAAAGCCTGGGTTTTCAAAAAAAACGCCGCTGGTAATATCCTGATTGATACGCGGACACGATTGGTAGTAGACGCGTCCGGCACCAATGTTCAGGTGCCCCACTTCGGAGTTGCCAATTTCGCCATGTAATAAACCGACTTCTGTACCCGACGCAAACAATGTCATTGACGGATAATGACGTAAATACTGAGTGAAGTTAGGTAGTTTGGCGCGCGCAATAGCATTGCCTTCGCTATCCGGAGCCACTCCCCAACCGTCAAAGATGGTGAGTACGACTGGTTTGTAGGTATTGGACATAAAAAATGCGAATCTACAGATAGTATGCGAATCTACAAAAGCGCAACTAGTGTTATTATTTTGCATTCGCACTTTTGTAGATTCGCATACTCATTTCTATTTGCATTAAAACAATGGTTTCGCCGTCATTTCTTTTGGTTTGGTGATGCCCATTATTTTAAGAATGGTGGGCGCTACATTGGCCAGCTTGCCCGGCTTTAATCGTACACGTTTTTCGAAATTAATCAAGACGCACGGTACCGGGTTCACCGAATGTTCAGAATCAACTTCGCCGGTTTTAAGGTTGATCATTTCTTCGGCGTTACCGTGGTCAGCGGTAATAATCCCCTGCGCCCCCACTTTGACCATTACTTCGACGATGTGATTCAGAGCACTGTCAAGCGCGCCAAGAGCTTGTTCGGCCGCGTGGATATTCCCCGTGTGGCCCACCATGTCAGCATTAGCAAAATTGACGGCAATAAATTCGTATTCTTTTTTCTCAAGTGCTTTCACAATGTACACCGCGAGCTCGTGCGCCTTCATACCCGGATCAACTTCAAAATCACGAACTTTGTTGGAATCAATTTTCACCCAATCCTCACCATCCAAATGGTGCGCGAAACCGCCATTCAAAAAATAGGTAATGTGGGCAAATTTTTCCGACTCGGCAATATAGAGCTGGCGGCGCGGACTGAGTGTGGCCACCAGCCCATGATCCACGTCGCGGCTTGGGAACGCGGTAAGCACCCCTGGCAGATCAGGGCCAAAATCAGTCATCGCCACAAAACGAATGTGTTTGGGTATGACACTTCGTTTAAACGCTCCCGCGTTGGCTTTTTCTAAATTAGGCTGCACAAACGATTTGGTAAGCTGGCGCGCGCGGTCGCTGCGTAAATTGAAAAAGAAAATGGCATCATTGTCCGAGATAGTAACTGCTTTGGCTTTACCGTTCTGAATAATTGTTGGCTCAATAAACTCATCACTCTGCCCAGAATTGTACGCCAGCGTAATCGCTTCTTCAGCGCTCTGAGCATGTTTGCCTTTGCCGAGCACCATTGCTTCGTATGAATGTTTGGTACGGTCCCAATTTTTGTTACGATCCATGGCGTACAAGCGCCCCATGACGGTGGCGACGCGCTCGGTGCCATGAAAATGCTTTTCCAATTTTTTGAGGTGCATGGGCGCGTCATGTTGGCCAGAATCACGTCCGTCGGTGAATAAGTGCAAATACACTTTTTTGACCCCTTGTTCGTTTAACAAATCCAAAAGCGCGTAGAGGTGTTCGGGGGTGGAGTGAGCGCTGTTGTGGTTGCTGAGCAGCCCCATCACATGCGCGGCAGTGTTATACTTTTTGATGTGGTGAATGGCTTGTTCAAAGGCATTATTTTTGAAAAAAGTACCGTCTTTGATGGCATCGGAAATATACAACGCATCCTGCTTTACAATACGACCGGCACCGATGTTGAGGTGCCCGGCTTCGCTATTGCCTTCTTGACCGGGGAAAAGGCCGACGGCCTTACCGCTCGCGCTCAGAGTGGTGGATGGATATTTTTTCATCCAACCGAAAAGATGCGGCGCGGTCTTCGGCGTTATCGCGTTGCCTTTTTGCTTTGCAGGCGCGATGCCAAAACCATCGAGAATGATAAGTAAGGTTGTTTTTGATTTCGATTGGATCATACAAGCTGTCATTTCGACGTCACAGGAGAAATCTCTATCTTTTTGCTAATTATCACATTACTAAATTATTACATTGCTGGCCACGGCTAATCATTGCAGCTTTCAACATTGTACCGTTGATGGCCTTCACTATACGCTTGGTGGAAACGAATGCTGTTTACTAATACTAAACCCACTAACACAGAAACAAATATCTTATACTGCTTGTCACCACTTATTTTTAAAAAACTGACACTACCTACAATAATTAAAACGGCTGCTGTTGCGCTTAGAAGCTGAACAATTCCTGGCCCGTCGCAATCTACGGATGCGTATAATCCTTGGGCCTTGTATTCATTCACCGGAACAATAAGAGCACAGAATGTCGCCGCAATGCCGAGTGCGATAAGGGCGACACTCATAATGTGGACGCTTCGCATTTTCACATGAAATTTGTTTTTCATTGCGTTCACTTGAACAACCATTTAACTTTGTAACAATGAAACAATTGAAACGACAGAGATCCTTCGGTCGCCGCGGCGACCTCAGGATGACAATTGCTTACAAAGGTACTTTGCCTACTCTGCTTATTCAGCTTACTCCTCCTATAAACCTAATTCACTCTCAATCTCCATGAGTCGATTGTACTTCTCCACCCGCTCGCTGCGCGACATGGAGCCGGTTTTGATGAGTTCAGAATTCACTGCAACGGATAAATCGGCAATAAACGTATCACTTGTCTCGCCACTACGGTGCGATATCATGGTTTGATAACCGTGTTTTTTGGCGAGCATGATAGCGTCAATTGATTCGGAAAGTGTGCCAATCTGATTGACTTTGATAAGTACCGTATTCGCAACCTTCATATCGATTCCTTTCTGGATACGTTCGACATTCGTCACAAACAAATCATCACCGACTAAAGCTATTTTCTTTCCTAATTCTTTGGTAAGGATCTGCCAATTATCCCAGTCATCTTCGGCCAAACCATCTTCTATGGAAACAAGCGGATACTTTTTTACCCATTGGCTATAGACGCTGATCATTTTATCTGGCCGCCACCCCTGTTTGGGGCCGACAAAATAATAGCTGCCATGGCGATAAAATTCGGACGCGGCCACATCAAGCCCCAAAAAAACATGCTTACCTGGCTCCCATCCCGCTTGTTTAATTGCTTCGATAATGAGCTGTATGGCGCGTTCGTTGTTTAAAAGTTCAGGAGCAAAACCGCCTTCATCTCCTACTGCCGTGCGATACCCCTTTTGGCTGAGTAGGTTGGCAAGTGAATGAAATATTTGCGAGCCCATGCGCACGCGTTCCCGAAAGTATTTATTTTTCGGCAGAATCATGAATTCCTGTATCGAGAGTCCGTTGTCGGCGTGGCGCCCGCCATTCAAAATATTCATGCCTGGTGTGGGCAAGATATATCCTTTGAGTGGCAGCTTGTACGCGTAGCGGATAAACTGATACAGCGGGATGTTAAACTCTAGCGCCCCGGCGCGCGCGGCGGCGAGTGATACCGAAAGAATCGCGTTTGCGCCCAAGTTGGCTTTATTGCTTGTTCCATCCAAGGCTATCATCGCCTCATCAAGCTGACGGATTTTCTGCACATCCATGCCTTTCAGTTTGTGAGCAATCACTGCTACTACATTTTTTACCGCTTTGAGTACTCCTTTGCCCCCGTACCTTTTACCGCCATCACGCAGTTCGAGCGCTTCATGGGTACCAGTTGACGCGCCAGAGGGTACTTTTGCCATACCTTTGATGCCGTTTTCCAAAATAACCGTGGCTTCAACGGTGGGATTGCCACGTGAATCCAGCACCTCCCGAGCTATAATATTTTTTATTTTCATACGATTTGGCGAAATCGCGTCGCGCAACGTCCGATTCAACGGAATCGTGCCACGTAACGTCCTTTGAAAAGTGGCTTTTGAAGCGCGACGTAACAATCGCTATAGCAAATATTAATCACCTTTAATCCCGCCTAGTATACCATATCGAGCTGCATTAAAAAAGAGCCCGGACAGGGCTCCTTTTGAGGGGTTACTACCAGTTAGTAGGGGCTATTTTATAGGTTAAATTTACATTCATAACTACGTCTTGACTACCGCTCGCCACTGTGGGGATACTCTCCTTCGCGTCAGCTCCTCCCATACCAAAATTATTGGCCATTGGGTAGGGGTTTTCTACCGAACCCTCATATTCGTTATAGGACACCACTTCAATGAGACGCATTCCCAAACTTTGAGCAAGCTTCTGTGCTTTGGTTTTAGCGTCGGTGAGTGCTTTAACGCGCGCCTGGTCTTTCAATGCTTGCGTATCGTCCATAGTGAAAGAAAGGCCGCTTACGCTGTTGGCACCATACTTACCTGCCAGACCAAGCACTTCGGGTACCTTAGTGAGATCGCGAATTTTAACTCTGATATTGTTGGTAACCTGATATCCTTTGAATTGACTGCCGCTTTGCGTGTAGTCATACTGAGGATAAATGGAATAATCGGATTCCAGATCCTTTTCTTCGATACCCATTTTTTTTAAATCACTGAGCACCTGATCCATTATTTTTTTGTTATCATTCTGGGCCTTGGCAACGTCTTTATCGGTATTGGTATAACCGATTGTCGTCATGGCAATATCATTTTTCCCATTCATCTTTCCATACCCTGTTACGGTCACCGTGCGCTCTGAGGCATCCGCTACGCCGATATAATCATATTGTTTTAAATTATTACGCATGAGCGAACCAACGTACACGATAGTATACACAAGCAAGACACCCACCAGGGTAATAATAATTTTTCTACCAAAATCGCTCCCCATGTACCCTCCGCGGCAATTGCCGCACCGGCAAGCGCCGGTCTTGGTGGTGGGCTCGGCAGCTACCGACTCGTGAGCCGGCATTTCCGGTTCCATTTTGCGTGGACCAAAAGCCATAGTAATAAAGGTTAAAAATTAATTAAAAAATCCTTTTTTGATAGCGCGCAGGCCAGGCAACTTTTTTCCACCTAAAAATTCGAGCAGAGCGCCGCCGCCCGTGGAGACAAAATCGACATCGCTACTTACACCGAGATTGTCTAAAATTTCCACGGTTTCGCCTCCCCCACTCACACCGAATGCTTTGCCCTTGGATCGGGCTGCGAATAGATGCGCTAGGGCGTAGGTGCCGTACTCATAGGGGTGTACTTCGAACATGCCCAGCGCTCCATTCCAAATAAGTGTCTGCGCGTTCTTGATATACGAAGAAAAAAGCTGCATCGTTTTTGGGCCAACATCGTATATTGCGTATCGCTTATCGCTTATTTTCAGCTTATCAACAGCCATGACCTTGGCGTTTTTCCCCTTGGCATCGCCCACCACGACATCTACCGGCAAAACAACCCTTTTGCTTTTGCAGTATTTGACGATCTCCCGCTTAAACTCTTTTCCCACCAAAGTACTCCCTACGTTTGTGCCTGTTGCCCACCAGTATGTCGAGGCAATGCCGCCTCCCACTAATATATGGTCGGCTTTGGGCAGCAGATTCCTGAGTACCGGTATCTTCGTTTCCACTTTGACACCACCGAGGATAACCACCAATGGTTTTTTGGGTTTCTGCATGATATGAGATAATACGGATACCTCCTGAGAAAGTAACAACCCACCATAACTTGGTAAAAATTTGGCGACTCCCGAGACTGAGGCCGCGGCGCGATGCGCTACCGCGAAACCGTCCAGCACAAATATATCACCAAAGACAGCGAGTGCTTTGGCAGTTTTCGTATCATTTGATTCTTCGCCCGGAATAAAACGTATATTATCGATCATCGCGAGTGTACCTTCACCCATCGCCGCGAGCGCTTCTCTCGCCACCTCGATATCTTCTACTTTTTTGATGGTGACAAAGGGAATTTTTTCTCCCAGCAACTTTTCGACATGTTTGCACACCGGTGCGAGACTGCATTTTTTATCATAGCCGCTTGGCCTGCCGAGGTGGCTCATGAGGATTACTTTCGCCCCTCGCTGCAGCAGATACACAATGGTTGGTAGTGTTCGCCGAATTTTATAATCGTTTGCGACCTTGCCATTTTTTAGTGGCACATTAAAATCTACGCGCACAAGCACGCGTTTGCCTTTAAAATTTTTTATTTTGGAAATTGTTTTGATGCGCATACAAAAACGGATGCCGCTTGGACATCCGGTAGTATACCATATTTTTAAATCAACTGTCACCCTATACTTACTTCAGTGCCTGTCCGGATGCTGAAATAAATTCAGCATGATAGCACACTTCTACTCATCCTTCTTCTCTACCACAATCGTGCCGTGTGTGAGAATGGCAGCGAGCGCGCCGACTGCGGCTAGCACCGGGGCGATCACGGCGCCAACCACGGCAAAGGTAAGCGGAATCTCAATGAGCGTTTTCCCCTCCTCGTTTTTAATAATAATCTTCCGCGCGTTCCCCGCTTTGATAATTTCTTTTACTTTTTTGACGATTTCTTCCCCAGATAATTTGAATTCCTCTTGGCTCATAGTATGGTTATTACTCTTTACTCTTTACTCTTTACTCTTTACTCTTTACTCTTTACTCTTTACTCTTTACTC
>CAYTPE010000018.1:0-5746 GCA_964439885.1 uncultured Gammaproteobacteria bacterium | reverse complement strand
TTTATTAATCATTCAACCAACTTCTCATACCCCTCTTGATCAGGCCATACATAATGGTTGAAGGTCCAGTTGGCTAAATCACGCGCCTCGCTAAAACGAGCTTCGTTCGTATCCGCGCCGAGCACGACGATACGTAAAGCGTGGTTGTGTTTTTGGTCTACCAGGCGAACCGCGAAATTGTAGCCCGATTCGTCGATAAAACCAGTTTTACCCACAATATCATCTTTGCTAAATGAGCTCGGCACCCAGTTGGTCAAAAGCCAGTTGGTCGTCCACACGCGGCGTTTCTTGCCCCCATTGAGCGGTGTGGCGTAGTATTCACCGATTTGGAGTGTGTGATAAATCTTGTCAACCTTAAGCGCTTCTTTGAGCAAGCGAGCAATATCGATAGCGCTGCCCACATTGCCGCTGTTGAGGCCGGTTGGTTCCAAAAAATGCATGCTGAGCAAACCCAGCTCTTCGGATTTTCTATTCATGAGGATTGAAAACCCTCCATCGTCTGTTCCCGCTGCTTTGACCAGCGCTTCGATAGAATTATTTGACGATCCAATGAGCCCGATATGCCACAAATCATCGAGTGTATAAGCTTCACCGGCATTGACATGGTGGTCTCCCCCCTCAATATCGTCGCTCGTGAGCACCGTGGAGCTGCTCCAATTGAGCGGCATGTCGCTTAAGACCAGCGAGCTCATAAGCTTCGACAGGCTCGCAAGCGGTCGGATGGCTTCGGCATTTTTCTTGAACAAAACAGTGTTGCTTTCGTCGTCTACTACTAAAGCAGCCTCGGCACTGAGCCTGCCGGGAAACGTACTGGTATCTTTGGCGAGTGGGACGGTTGGTTTGCTCACAGGTAATACCACATATTGGACGTCGCCCCCCACCACCGCATTGCGTGGATGAGATACGGGGAGCCGAGCAACAAACGATTGGACCGGCCGCGCGGTAAACTTTATCGAACCAACAAAAAGCAAAACGACACCGATAAGCATCATGCCAAATGAAGAAAGAAAATTGGACCAACGAGAATTCATAGTAAAAATCCTAAGCTCTAAGTTCTAAATCCTAAACAAATTCAAATGAAAAAATACCAAATGTTCAAACCAATTTTGTATTTGAAAAATTTGCATTTTGAATTTGTTTAGAATTTAGGGTTTTGTATTTAGAGTTTCATCAAGTATGTTCTGTACGAACTGATGCTGATGTAATTCATTGAAATCAGGTAGCTCCTGCACTGTCTGGAGACCGAGGTGCCGCACAAAATCCATAGTGACCTCGTACTTCGGAAGGAGTTCGGACGAGTCATCGCTTTCTTTCACCAGCCCCCGTATCATAAGATTGCGTAAAATAAGCGCGCAGTTCACGCCGCGCAGCTGGTCGAGCTCTGGCTTCGTGATTGGGCCACAGTAGGCAACTACTGTGAGCGTTTCAAGCTGCGGTCTTGTGAGTTCGCCCGAAATTTCGGCTTTCACAAAATTTTCCGCCACACCCCTATTCTCTGGATTGCTGACCATTTGCCATTCGTCATTATTATTGAGAAGGACGATACCAGAATTGGCAGCAGCATATTTTTCGAACAGTGTCTGTAGTTCGGAAATAATCGCATCATCAGAACAATTCAAAACTTTGGCCATGCGTTTGACCGACAAAGGCTTGGATGCGACGAACAAAATGCTTTCTAATTGATTTGCTAAGGACATATATACACTGTCATTTCGAATCCCCCGTCACAGGGGTGAGAAATCTGGTGTGGTAACCCGAACTAGCTCCCTCGTCGTCCTGATGCGAATCTGTCTGCGCAGACCGGTCAGGACTCTCTCGGGATGACAACCCAGATTACACTTTTTTTATACTCATCTCCTCAAACGCTTCCGGCTGTTCAATGTATACTTTTTCCTGTTTCACGAGTTCAAGTAGGGCCAGAAAACTCACAATAACCTCAGTTTTACTTTCGCTGTTTTCCACAATATCTTCGAAGCTGAGCTTCTTCAATTTTTGAACAGCTTCGTAGATAGATTGAATTTTTTGCTTTATCGAAACGGTACGATCGATGTGCACCTGTGGCAGTGGCTTGGGCGGCTGAATTTTTTTGAGTAGAACCAGAAACGCGCGGTGCAAACTACCCGCTTCCGCGTTACTTGGCATCAAAAATCCTTCCACTGTGGTCGGCGGCTCAAGCCTGCCGTACGCTAGTGTATCAGATTGCCACATTTTTTCAACCACCTTACTCGCGTCCGCGTACTTTTTGTAGAGCTTGAGCTGATCCGCAAGCGACGGTCCTTCGTTTTCTTCCGGGTACAAATACGGTAACAGGTGTTTACTTTTGAGATACACGAGCTTGGTAGCTACGACGAGGAAATCAGCCAGCTCTTCGGAGCGATTTTCATCGAGCGAGTTCAAATACTGAAAAAATTGATCGGTGACCGTGGCGATTGAAACCTCGGTAATACTAAGCTCCTCCTGTTCAATTAAGTTCAGGAGGAGGTCAAGCGGGCCTTCGAATTTGTCGAGTTTGATATTATTCAACATGCTGTTTGTGCTCGGGTGGATTGAGCTGCAGATCAATGCGATTCAAATCGCGTGGGAATAATACTGCCTCTTTAATATTCGGTATATCGAGCAGACGCGCGGTAATACGCTCGAGGCCAGTAGAGCATCCGCCATGTGGCGGCATACCGTGCTTAAACGCTTCAAGATAAAACGAAAACTTTTCGGGATCAAGACCGCGGCCTTTAATTCTTTCTACTAGTTCCGCGTAGTTATGAACGCGCTGTGCGCCACTATTGATTTCGAGTCCGCGGAACAACAGATCAAAACCGCGCGAGAACGGCGCTTCGCTCGGTTCTTCATAGGTATACCACGCGCGGGCGGCAGTGGGGAAATGAGTAATAAATACGAAGTCTGAACCATGCTCTTTCTTCGCCCATTCACAAATCGCGCGTTCATGCTCTGGCTCCATGTCGCTCCCGTGAGGGACGCCCAAAATATCATGTGCTTCGTGCAACTTAAGGATAGGAAACTTTTCCGGAACAAGTGGCAACGCCACACCACGTCGTTTAAAAATATCAGCGTGTTTTTCGCTGGCACGCTTCATAATATGCTTAATCACTTTTTCAAGCATGGCCATGACATCATACTGATCGTTCACAAACCCCATCTCAAAATCCATCTGCACAATTTCGCTGAGATGTCGTGTGGTAGCGCTTTTCTCGGCGCGAAATACTTTGGCAGTGGTAAACACGCGTTCGAAAATACCGGTCATGATCTGCTTGTAGAGCTGTGGACTGGTGGCGAGGTGCGCTTTTTGATTGTAAAAATAATCAACATCAAACACGGCTGAACCACCTTCGGCATCGCCACCAACTAAAACTGGCGTTTGGAATTCGGTGAACTGTTCGGCGTTCAGGGCTTCACGAAAGGACTGAATAATTGTTTCTTGCACTTTGAAGATTTCACGACCGCGTTCGCTGCGGAGCGTAATGGGCAGATGGTCAAGATACACATCGAGACCGATCTTCTCGTCTTCCAAATCAAGCGGCAGCGGTTCGGCCACGGATAAGACGGCGAGCTCTTTCATCAAGATCTCTATCATGCCGGTGGGCATGTCTGGATTCTGTTGTTTGGCGCCGCGCTGATTCACGACGCCGCGAATCTCTACCACCCACTCTGGGCGAACCTCTTTGAGCTTCTCATTGGACGCTTCATCCAGTTCGCTGGGAACACCTACAACCTGTACAATACCGCTGCGATCACGAACATCCAAAAACACAATTTTTCCCATATTGCGACGGGCGTTGATCCAACCACTGAGAACAACTTCCTCCCCGATTTTTTTGGCAGACTCCACAGCCAGTGTTCGCTCAGTCATACAAAACAGAATAAAAGATTATAAGATTAAAAGATTGTTGTGTTGATTATATTAACAAAAGCATTACTAAAAAGCAACCGCCCGTATAGGGGCGATTGTTAATCTTCTAATCTTAAAATCTTTTATTTACAATACTCAGATCCACAACAACCACCCCAAAAACGCTATGATAAGCAGGGTCTGTGCGATAATATGATAATGCTGCTTGCGAATTTCTACCACGATATTAACAATCAGTGCGCCTGCGAACAAAATGAGGAATCCCCAATAAATAACACGGGAAACTGAAAAAATATTGGTAATTGGGCTGAGTAGCTGCTTGGCCTGCAGATATTTTTGAATTGGGCTCTTCCCTGCTATCTTGATATCAAACCAATCAATTGTGTCTTGGGTAGTATCGCCGAGCGCTCCACGTATTGTAATGCCAGGAGTGATAACAGGATTGAAGAAAGTATCGACCGGTTCATTCACCGTAATGGAACCGGCATACATATCGTCGGCACCGGTGCGACGCAGTTCGATAGGATAATTCTGCACGAGCACCATAGCGGACTGAACTGGGCCAGCAATACGCGCCCGTACATCGAATTTAGTTCCATTGGCTGTTTCCATCCAATATACTCGAGAGATGTCACGATCGAAATACACTACTCCGCCCCCAGCTACTGAGCTGGTGGAAACGATTTTCTCACCGGCAACCTGAGTAGGTGCACTCACGACATGCCCGGGAGCTGAAACCGCGACTGTTGATGTGCTAACTTCTACCGAAACCGACTTTTTGGTGGGATCACCAAAATGTTGCGCTACGTACACGGTGGGCTGACCATTGTAATACCCCGCTTCCACGCCAACACCAATTTCCGAAAAATCGGTATCGATTAAATTGCTATAGTGTGACGGACTTTTGATCCAGGCGTCCACCACCGATTGCGCGTCGGAAAAACCCATTGCCAAATTTTCTCCAGCCACGCGATAGCTGTAACCTGCCTGACCGAGGAAGTAAGCTAAGGTGTGTTTATGTGGACCAGTGTGGCTAAAATAGTTGTTGTTGGCCATGTCTTCGGCCTTTGCGCTCGCCGAACGAGTGAGCACCTGGGCACTTTTCAGTGCCACGAGACCTTTCTGTTCACGCACACTATTGGTGAATGCTGCTATCTGCTTGGCCTGCTCGCTCAAAACATCGGGAATCAAAAACGCTTCTGTAGGCAAGAGCAACGCGAACACCACAAGCACTGCCTTCATGCACGCAAACAGAGCACCATAAAAAATTGCTCGCTTCGTATGCAGCAGATGCGGATGAAAATCATTTTCTTCGTGTGGAATGAAATATTTTTTTAACACTGCTTTCATAGACTCCTTTAGTATAGCAGAATACTCGAAAATAAAAAACTACCCCGAGGGAATCGGAGTAGTTTTATTGCTATTGAGCAAGGTAACTTGCTACGGCTTTCTTGGTTGATACACCGTAGTAATATGTGAGTCTCCAGTTTTTTGGCATAAGCCCGAGTTTCTTGAGCTCACCTTGCAAACGGTAGACTTTATAATTGTTCTGACCGTACTTGGTCTGAGCAATGAGTTCATCTACGGTAAGCTGATCGGCCTGGTATTTCTGAATAGCTGCACGAGTAAGTGCGCCATAGTACTTGGTAGGTTTGAAGTACTTGGTGAAGTAGCCTGCTTGTTTAAGCAAGGTTTGCATTTCTTGCACGTTATCGCTCTTCTCGCCAAACTTCGTCATGGCAATCAACTGATCGAGACGGCTCACAATTTTTTCACCGAGCACTTCGGCTGGAGCGCCGCCGCGAACGACGGTAAAGCTGGTGGATGTTGTTTCGCTGATGCCGCCGACGTTACTGAAGCGTGCGTAGACCATCACTTTAC
>CAYTPE010000017.1:0-19696 GCA_964439885.1 uncultured Gammaproteobacteria bacterium | reverse complement strand
ATTTTAAGTCCCTTGTGTCTACCAATTTCACCACCTGGGCGTGCCACCATACTATCAATTCTTTCGTGTCAAATCAAGGCTCCAACAAAAACATCTACTTATTTTGGTAAGTAATGGAATTATTAAGAAGTTATTAAAAAATTATTGAGAAATTATTTTCCTTTCGCAATCGTCAACCATTTTTATGGTTAAAGATTAGGGAAGAGGGTTCGAGATGGCGATATAGAGGCGAGGCGCGACAGCCTTAAGAGCGAGAGCATTGCATCATTTACACCACGAGTTTTTCAGTAACTTTATTGACGAAATTAAAAAATTCAACCGATTGTTTGAGATCCCGTTTTCGGGGTCGGGCGAAGGGCACGGTAAAGGAGTGAATAATAGAGGTGGGTCGTTTACCAAGCACGCACACACGATCGGCCAGATACACCGCTTCGGCCACATCGTGAGTTATAAAAACAACCGTCATCCGTTCCTTTTCCCAGAGCGATATAAGTAGATCTTGCATCGCCGAGCGGGTTTGAGCGTCAAGCGCGCCGAAAGGCTCGTCGAGCAGTAGAATGCGTGGTTTGTTAGCAAGTGTGCGAGCTATCGCCACGCGCTGTTGCATGCCGCCGGATAAATTTTTTGGGTAGAAATGGGCGAATTCCTTCAGTTGAGTCGCTTCTAGATAGTGATCTGTAATCGCGTCAGTGTGGTGTTTGGGTGTTTTGTGAAGTGACAGGCCAAATGATATATTTTTCTTTACCGTGAGCCAGGGAAACAAAGAAAAATGCTGCGCCACCAAGCCGCGATCTTTACCTGGGCCGGTAATCTTCGTACCATCAACAAGAATTGTTCCGCTTGACGGTTCGCTGAGCCCCGCAATCATTTTGAGTAGTGTTGTTTTACCGCAACCAGAAGGGCCGACCAAGGCAACAAATTCATGGTCGTTTACCGTGAGATTGAAGTTATCTATCACCGAGACACCTTCATTCCCATGGTACTGTGTTTTGGATACGTTATTAATTTCGAGCATATGATTTTTCGCTCCAGGGGAACAGGCGTCCGTATGCACATTTAAAACTATAATCGGTAATAAGACCGACCGTGCCAATAGCCAGCATCGAAGCAAACACAGTATCGGTTCGTAGAAATCGTTGTGCTTCAATCATGAGATGTCCAAGGCCGAGTGAGGCGCCAACCATTTCCGCGATAATGAGGTATGTCCACGCGGATCCTACCATAACCCGAAAAGCGTCCCACATACCCGGTAGGGCGTGCGGTATAATCACGCGCGCGACCATTGCGCCGCGGCTCGCGCCAAGCGTGAGCGCCGCGTCCACAAGCTCGTGCCTCGTGTTTAGAACGAGGTCGGCAATCAGCAGGGCAAGATACGGCGCCACCCCCAAAACAAGCACAACAATTTTTTCTCCAGCGCCAATGCCAAACCATATGATGGCGAGTGGTATAAAAGCGGATGGGGGAATATAGCGGATGAAGCCAATGAGCGGCTCAATAACAGCACTAAAGCGCTTAGAAATGCCGAGCATAATGCCGATAGGAATTGCAAACGCGCACGAGATGATAAAGCTGGTAAGAATGCGCGACACGCTGGCTAGTGCGTTGCCAAACAAATCATCATGAAGGAATAGGGCTGCCAATGCACGCACGACTTGGAGTGGTGTGGGTAAAATAAATGGCTTTGCAAGCGCGCGAGATATAACCCACCAGAGGACAACAAAACAGGCCAAACCAGCAAATGCAAGTGATCCGTAAATTAATTTTTCTTTGTAGGCAGTGTTTTTCATTGGTATAAAGTTTGGAGTATTGTTGGATCGACAATTTGATTCGCATTGAGATTGCTTTTGGTAATTCCGAGCCTATACCAGAGGTCGCCTGCTTTTTGAACAGCGTTTTGAATCGAGTATTCACCATTAGTAATGTTTTTTATATTCTCCTCATAACTCAACCAGTACACTCCCTTCATTTGTTCGGCCGCATCGGCGTTTGTAATGTGCAAATCGTGTGCGATAATATTCTGTGCTTCGTTCTGGTTCGTCGTTATCCATTCGCGGGCAGCAAAGCTGGCTCGCAAAAAACTTCGAATATCAGCAGTACGACCACGCACCACGTCTGTACGGAAGATGGGAATGTCGTACAAGATGGGGGCATCTTTCGAGCTCGCTAAGAGATGCCCGCCAGCGCGTTCATTCGCCGTTGAAAGCCAGGGTTCCCATGTGCCGGCGGCGTCAACTTTTCCAGCCACAAAGGCTGCTCCGGCATCGGGCGCCACATTATTCACCACTGTCATATCGTTCGTCGACATATGCACGGTATCGAGTAAGTATGAGAGTAAAAAATGTGAGGTCGAACCAAATTCGAAGGCAACTGTTTTACCTTTCAGATCTGCAAGTGTGCGTATATTTTGAGTGGCAATGATACCGTCGGCGCCGTTACTTCGGTCGCCCGCCGCTACCACCGTTACGGGAACACCAGCATCACTCGCCACCGCCACACTTTCCGGCGTTAAATAGAGCGCGTCAATCTGGCCGGTTTGCAACAGCTGACGACCGGTTGTTTGGTCGCTCACTTCAATAAGATCTACCGCAATATTTTCTTTGCTAAAAAAACCTTTATCGCGAGCTACATAATAAATACCGTCACCAATCCATGGAACGAAAGCGATTCTCAGTGGCGAATTAATCGTATTGTGAGCAACCTTCGGTTTGTGAAGCAGTATTCCGCCGCCAATAAGGGCGAAGAGAATGAGCACCGCCGCGATTGTTTTCTTGGTCATATAATTGTTATTAAGTAAACACCTTAGATTATCATAAATGTCAGATACGGTCAATTGTATCGATTAATTTAAGCCATATATAAATCACAAAATGGCTTATTATAGCCACTTATTATTTAGTAAAATGTCAGAAATGTTGACAGTTATAAATTATTATATTATTATATTGTTATATTATTAAATTGTATGTATGCGATTAGAAGTACTTCAAAACCTTGGTTTATCCGAAAAATCCGCCAAAGTGTATGTGGCGACGTTATCGCTGGGTACGTCGTCAATTCAAGATATCGCCAAAAAGGCCGGAGTGAAACGGCCGACAGCGTATCTGCATGTGCGAGATTTGCTCGAGAGGGGGCTCATCGAAATGTACCCCTCGGGCAAGAAAGAATATTTCAAAGCTAAAGATCCGGAAAGTTTGGCAAAGTTGGCAGAGCATCAATTTAAAGCGGTGCAATCGCTCGTGCCTGAACTTCAGAATTTACAACATGACATAGTGGGGCGACCAAAAGTAACTGTGCTTGAAGGTCGGCGAGGGATTGAAGAAGTGTATAATGAGATCTGTACAGCCAACAGCATTCGTTTTTGGTCGGATCTGCGCGCGGTGGAAGAACATTTTGCGGATATGTTTAAGCGTATTGCCGAAGCCGTACACACAAATGAAATTACGACCAAAGAAATTATTGCTGATACACCGGAAGCCAAGAAGAGTTCCAAACGATACGCTATTACGGCGGGTAAAACATATAGCTCGCGCATAGCGTCATGCCCCGGCATTCAAAACGATAACGCTATTTACGGCGATACCGTGGCGATGTTTCGGATTCATGCCAACAATTTATTTGTCATTCTCATCAAAGAGCCAACCATTGCCGCCACGATGAAAGCGATGTTTGATATGGCGTGGGATAGCGCGATGCCGTTGGTGGGTAGGTAATAAATTTATTTTGTGTTGGTGTATTCAGCCAGCACAAGTTTAATCTCACCATAACTCACCGCGTCACCTAGCTCATATTTAATAGGAGAAAGAGCTGAGGAGCCGTGCTGGTGAATGGCGGATCGAATAAGTTCAATTTTAGTAGACGGAACAACATCGCTCACACGTAGTTTACCAAGCGCCACAAAATGCGCGAGGTGACCTTCGATGGTACTTTCGGAAAGTTCACGACGCTTGGCAATCTGCGCGATGGTGAAGCCGGTTTGAAAGAGATCAAATGTTTCTTGCTGCGTGGCCGAGGTGCCACCGTTTGTTTTTTTATTGCGCACAGCGGCCTCCCGCTTGGGAATTTTCTGGTCGGTTCGCGAAGCAAGCTGGTGCGCTCGGCAATAATTCACCACCGCCTCCAAAAATTCTGCACCGTAGCGCGCCACTTTGGCATCACCAAAACCAGACATTTTTCTGAGCTCTACTTCGTTGTGTGGTAAGTATGTCGCGAGCTCAACGAGGGTCGCGTCCGACACAATAATATACGCTGGTACATTTTCGGCAGCGGCAAGCGTGGCACGAACTCGTTTGAGACGCGAGAATAAATCTTTTTCGTAGGGGAGCGCGTCCTCGTCCGACTCTTTGGTGCTGATGGTTTGATTAAAAAATACTTTCTCCGTGCCATTTAAAACCGCCGGGCTCTGTGGAGTTAATTTGAGAACAGGGTACTCATCGCCGGCTTGTTGCAAATAGTGCTGAGCCACGAGCGCGCGCAGATACCGGTACCATTCTTCTTTACTTAGGTCGGCCCCTACTCCATAGGTAGGGAGGCGGCGGTGCTCGTCTTTGATTTTTTCCGACCGTGAACCGCGCAGAAAATCAATAACATAGCTCATGCCGTAACGACTATCAAGCCGCGCCACAGCCGAAAGGGCTTTTTGCGCGATGGTGGTACCATCAACTCGCTCAAATTCAGTGAGGCAATTGTCGCAATTATCACAGGAGTCGGGCGCTTCTTCGCCAAAATAATTGAGTAGCATTTTGCGTCGGCAGCTCGTGGTTTCGCACAGTGCCGCCATCTGATCGAGTTTGCGCAGCATGACTCTCGTTTGGGCGGCATTATCTTCTACCGTGGCAAAGTTTTTTAATTTAATAACGTCGCCGCCACTATAAAAAAGCAACGCTTCGCTTTTGAGCCCATCACGCCCGGCGCGTCCGGTTTCCTGGTAATAACTTTCAATATTTTTGGGCAGATCAACATGAATAACAAATCGGACATTGGACTTGTTTATTCCCATGCCAAAAGCAATGGTAGCCACAATAATTTTTACTTCATCGTTCACAAACTTCTCTTGGTGCTTCTCGCGGATATCAGCGCTCAGACCCGCATGATAGGGGAGCGCGCTAAACCCATCCGCGGTGAGATCGGCCGCGATACGCTCGGTGGATTGGCGCGAGAGAGTGTAAATAATGCCCGAGTCATCACGATGTTTGTGCAGGTAGCGCGTGAGTCGATCGTAGTGGTTGCGTTTGGGTTCAACAGCGTAGGAAATATTGGCGCGGTTAAAGCTTGAAATAAAAATACGAGAGTCTTTTAACTCGAGCTTCTCAACAATATCAGCACGGGTAATATTGTCGGCTGTAGCGGTGAGCGCGATGGTTGGGACTCGGGGAAATTCGTGTTTGAGCGCGCTGAGCATTCGATACTCCGGACGGAAGTCGTGCCCCCAGTGCGATATACAGTGGGCCTCATCAATGGCAAAAAGAGCAACGGGTAATTTTTTGAGGAACGAAATAAACGAATGTTCGTTGCCAAACAGTCGTTCGGGGGAGATGTAGAGCAGTTTCAATTTGTTGTTGTGCAGATCGTTGAACACACGATCACGTTCGTCTGATTCAAGCGAAGAGTTCAGATACGCCGCCGCGATACCGTTCACGCGCAGCGCGTCCACCTGGTCTTTCATCAGAGCGATAAGCGGCGAGATCACAACGGTCAGCCCAGTTAATAGTAGTGACGGAATCTGGTAACAGAGCGATTTGCCTCCGCCGGTGGGCATGAGCACAAACGCATCCTGCCCGCCGAGCACGGTTTGGATGATTTCTTCCTGGTTATGGCGGAATTCCGTGTAGCCAAAGGTGTTTTGTAATATGTGCAGCGGAGTGGGCATGGGCCGGGATAAATAGTGCAAAGTAGTTGATCTATTGTACCGTAAATAGAGAATACTTTCTACCTTAACGTAAAACTGTGCGCATGGTATACTAGCGCCATGCTTGTCGTGAATAAACAGAGGGGCTTTACTCTTATCGAGGTCATCGTGGCCATCGGTATTTTTGCGTTGTTCGCCCTCGGCATCTATAGCGCCATCGTGTTCGTTTCTAAAATTGTGTATCAGTCGCGTGTGACGATTTTGGAAACAGCGGTGCTCAGTGAAGAACTCGAAGTGGTGCGTAATCTCCCGTACCAAAGTATTGGCATCTCGGGTGGCGTGCCAAGCGGGGTTTTGGCACGCAGTAAATCGGTCACGCGCGACGGCGTCGCGTTTACTATTACAACAACAGTGCGCAATATTGACGATTCATTCGATGGAACCGCGGGCGGGAGCCCGAATGATTCGTCACCCGCCGATTATAAATTGGTAGAAATGTCGGCCATGTGCAATGGGTGCGCACAAAAAACTCCGGCAGTACTCAGCACGGTAGTAGGGCCAAAAGGGCTCGAGGGTGCTTCGCAGAACGGCGCCCTCTTTATTAATGTTTTTGATGCTTTTGGCCAGCCGGTCCAAGGAGCTCGTGTGCAGGTGGTGAGCGTTAAACCAGCCGTGACAGTTGATGATACAACCGATGTGAACGGCTACCTACGCATTGTGGATACGCCCACCGGTACCGCGAGTTACGCAATCACTGTTTCCAAAAATAATTTTTCATCCGACTACACCGTAGCGCCTACAGGCGGCAACCCGAGTCCTATTAAACCACCAGCGAATGTAGTAAGCCAAAAAGTAACGGATATAAGTTTCTCGATCGACCAACTGGCCGCTATGACTGTGCATACTTTGAATCAGGCGTGCGCGCCGATAGCAAATGTACCATTCACGGTGCGGGGGGCCAAGCTGCTTGGAACAGATCCAGTCGTATATAAATATAGTAATAGTTTTACGACCGATGGGGCCGGGAACAAGGCTCTGAATAACATGGAATGGGACACGTATAATTTTACAATCACCAGCAATAGTTATGATCTCGCTGGGGCCATACCTCTGGAGCCGTTCATGCTGCAGCCCGGATCAAACCAGGATGTGATGCTGGTGCTTAAAGCACATTCCAATAATTCTTTACTCGTAAAAGTACAAGACGCCGGCACATTACTACCACTTTCCAATATTACCGCTCGTCTTACCGGTACATCATACGATAGAAGTGTGCTTACCGGCCTTGGGTATGTGCGACAAACCGATTGGTCGGGTGGAGCGGGAGCCACAACATTTGTCGAAGGAAGATATGCCGCGGACGATGGTAATGTATCAGGTACGGCGTCGCCAGGAGATGTGGTACTTAAAAAATCTGGAAATAATTATCGCCAAGATGGGTGGTTTGAGTCGGCCACGTTTGATCTTGGTACGAAAGTAACCTACAGCAATGTACTTCTCAACCCCACCACGCAGCCCGTGCAAGCGGGCACTCGTCCGGTGTTGGTGCAAATAGCCACGAGCAATAGTAGTACTCCAGCGACGTGGAACTACATTGGTCCAGACGGGACGGGGAGCAGCTTCTTTACTGTAACCAGCACGCAAGTAGCACCGACCAGCTCCGATAAGCAGTACATGCGCTATAAAGTTTTTTTGCATAGCGATAATAATAAATACACACCAACCTTTTCTGAAATTGCTTTTACCTACACCGACACATGCGTCCCCCCCGGACAAACATTTTTTGATAACCTGACAGCAGGCACCTACACACTGACATTAAGTGGTAGTGGGTATGCTTCGAGTACCACTACGATTGACGTGGCGGGCGCTACCGACGTGCTCGTGCCTATGGCAGAGCAGTGATTACGTATATGCAGCATATATTTACGCATCACACATCGCGACGCTACGCTGGATTCAGCCTCATTGAAGTGCTGGTAGCCATCGGCATTTTCGCGCTGCTTGTCGCCAGCATCACGGCCATTTTTCTCAACAGCACCAGAGCCAAGGATATTATTTTTGAACAGCTGCTCACGCAGAGTGAAGGACGACGCGCCGTTATTAACTTTATTAATGATGTTCGGCGCGCGAATTATTCGAGTATTGGCGCATACCCTCTGCAAACCGCCGGAACATCGACGATCGTTTTTTATAGCGACATCGACGGCGATACACTGCGTGAACGTATTCGTTATTTTACATCGAGCACAATACTCGAGCGCGGCGTTATTAAACCCACTGGAACACCGCTTTCATATCCCACATCTTCAGAAGTCGTCACAGCCGTGGCGCACAGTGTGGCGAACACGAGTTCGGTTTTTTACTATTACGATCAAAATTATGCTGGCGCGAGCACCAGCACACCACTTTCCCAACCGGTGAATGTCATGGCCGTCCGACTGGTGGAAATTCGGCTGGTGCTTGAGCGCGATCCGTTCAAGTCCCCGGTGCCGTTGTACGTGCAGACGAAGACTGAGATCAGGAATTTGAAAAGTAATTAAAAAAGTTCAAAGCCAATAGTTCATAGCCAATACAACTATGCACTATTGGCCATTGGCTATGAACTATTATGCGTGCAGTCCATAACAACAGAATACAAAATAAACGTCCGAATCGCGGCAGCATACTTTTATATGTAATGGTTTTTGGCGCGCTCAGCTTTACCTTGATTGTGCTGGCTGTGTCGGGTTACGCGATTTCGGAAAACGCCGCTTCTCGCTACGACAAAAATCGTGAAGAGGCTTTTCAGATTGCCGAAGCGGGCATTGCGTATTATCGTTGGCACCTGGCTCACGTGAAAGACGACTATACGGATGGCACAAATAAATCCGGGCCCTATATACATGTGTATTCCAATAAAGACGGCATCGCGATCGGACATTATTCACTTACAATTACTCCACCGACTGCCACCTCGACTATTGTCACTATTCAATCAACCGGTTGGCTCGATTTGCAGCCAAACAGCAGACGTACGATAAAGGTAAAATTGGGCTTTCCATCCCTTACCGATTTTTCTTTTCTTACCAATTCGGCAGTTTGGATCGGCGCCAACGAGCAAACGCACGGCAAATTTCATTCCAACGGCGGTATTCGTTACGATGGCACGGCTGACGCCCCCATCACCAGTGCTATGGCAACCTACACCTGTCAGGCTATTTTTGGTAACGGATGCAATAATACGACTAAACCAGGAATTTGGGGGAGTGGTGGGCCACAAAACTATTGGTCGTTCCCCATGCCTGCGGAGGATTTTACAGCCATCACAGCTGACTTAGCCAAAATAAAACAGGATGCGCAAGATGATGGTATATATCTTTCTTCGTCGGGAGTGTACGGTTGGCGACTTACCTTTACATCTTCAAGCCAAGTGGTGGCAAGAAAAGTTACCAAAGTTAATTGTTATCGAGGACAAGATTTAAACGAATCTAAATACACCAATAAGTGCATTGACGCAGCTACATATGGATCGCCCACAACATATAATATGCCCGCAAACGGAGCAATTTTTGTAGAAGATACGGTGTGGGTAGACGGTACGGTAAGGGGCCGAGCGGTAGTAGCAACGCCGAGCGGCAAATCAGCCGTTATCAATGGGAATATTTACTATTACGCAAAAGATGGGAGTAATGTGCTTGGTATCATCGCGTCGCAAGATGTGTTGGTACCCTACAATTCACCGGATAATTTAGAAGTAGATGCCGCCCTGCTTGCGCAAAATGGAGCGGCCAAGCGCTACAATTATCAGGCCGGTAGCAATGATCGTCGCAATAGCATCCTTATATATGGGGCACTTATTACCTATGGCACATGGACATGGAGCTGGGTCAATAACGGTGGGCAAGTTGTGTCGGGGTATGTGAACACCAACTCGACGTATGACGCGAACTTAACATACAGCCCGCCACCCGGGTTCCCCGTTGGTTCGGAGTATAATCAAATAAGCTGGGAAGAAGTGCAGAGCCCGTAACGTATAACGTCCGAACTGGTAAAGTGACGACAAGTCACACGTTAGCGCCTATGTTATATGTTATAATTGCTAAGGACGCGTGAGTTTGGTATACTACTGCCATATTATTAGCGCGCATGAAGCTATGGGAACAATCAGAAAACTTGTCATTCCGGTTGCAGGGCTCGGCACTCGATTTCTGCCCGCCACCAAAGCACAACCCAAAGAGATGTTGCCGGTTGTTGATAAACCTATTATTCAGTATGTAGTAGAAGATGCGGTACGCGCCGGCATCACCGATATTATATTAGTAACCGGGCCAAGTAAACGGGCCGTCGAAGATCATTTTAGTCCAAATTATGAGCTTCTCAGTTGGCTAAAAAAGCAGGGCAAAGAAGATGTGGCTGATGAAGTAAAAAAAATCGCGGACATGGCGAATTTTATCTTTATTCGTCAAAAAGGTCCGTACGGCAATGGCACCCCGGTGCTGTGTGCCAAAGATATTGTAGGCAACGAACCGTTTGCGGTAATGTGGGGTGATGAATTTTTTTACACGCCAAAAAAATCCCAACTACAGCAACTGGTTGATGTATATGAAACATATGGCGAACCCGTGATCACTACTTATAAAGTTGATGATGAGGGGACAAACCGGTACGGCATTATCGATGCGCAAGAAGTGGAGAAAAACGTGTATCGTGTAAAAAAGATAGTAGAAAAGCCGGGCCCCGAGAAAGCGCCGTCTCGACTCGCGAGCTTGGGTGGTTTTATTTTTACGCCCGATATATTCGACGCGCTGGAGCACACGAAAGTCGGACGTGGAGGTGAGCTGTGGCTTGCTGACGCCAATGATAAAGTGCTCAAAAAAAGACCGATTTATGCCAAGCTCATCGATGGTACCTACTACGATACCGGCTCAAAGCTTGGTTATCTGAAAGCCAATGTTGATTTTGCTCTTCGTGATGTGAAGCTCGGTAAGGAGTTTAAAAAATATCTCAAGAATATCGTGTAAAGAAAGGATACGGTTCAGCTTGTCGTTTAAATAAAACCGTATGAAAAAAAAGTGGACCACCAAAATAACTTTCGCCGCGCTTGCGGTTATGTTCGCGTTGTCCGGCTTTGGCTGCAAAAGCGTGCCAGCCGATGTGGCGGAGAGGACAAAACCTATTACACTTGAATATTGGACAGTATATGATGATGTGGATACAATCAACGCTCTCGCGGACGCATATCGTCAGGATCATCCGTACATAACTTTTAAAATCCGCCAGTTTCGAGCCGATGAATTTTACCAACAATTTGTCGAAGCGCTTGCCGATGGCACTGGGCCCGATATTATTTCAGTGCAAAACAAATCACTCGGGCAGTATCAGAGCAAGCTCGCCGTTATGCCGCAGAGCGTGGAAGACACGACCGTAAAGGTGGTACAAGGGCAATTCAGCAATCAAACCGTTTACAACAACCAAACGATTACGCTGCCGAACGCGACCGCCATCGGAAAAGAATATGTACAAGCTGTTGGTCAGGATGTGGTAAGAAATAATAAGGTATATGGTTTGCCGCTCTCCTTTGACACACTTGCGCTGTATTACAATAAAGATTTACTCGATCGCGTCGGGATTGCCGAGCCACCAAAAACGTGGGATGAATTTGTGGCAGACGTACAGAAATTGACGAAGTTCGATAAGGCGAATAACAACAAAATTATTCAAGCAGGAGCGGCACTCGGAGTTGGCAACAACGTGCCTGCGAGCGAAGATATCCTCTATGTATTGTTCCGCCAAAGCGGCGTGCCATTTGTGGGGTCGAACGGGAAAGCCGTTTTTAACAACACCGGGGGTACCACGATCGAGCAAAGTGGTCCGTTTACGGTGCTTGATTTTTATACCGATTTTGCAAACCCCACAAAAGATAGGTACACCTGGAACGCCGGCATCGAAAACGCTCTTGATAATTTTACGCACGGATCGGTCGCCTTCTTTTTCGGGTATTATTACAATTATCCACTCATCAAACAACGCGCGCCGCAACTCAATTTTGACGTCGTCGCTATTCCACAGCTGAATACCAATTCGCCGGTGAACGCCGCTAATTACTGGGTGCAAACTGTCCCACTTAAGTCGCCGCATCAAGCACAAGCGTGGGCATTCCTTAATTATATTGCCCACTCCAATGCCAATAAGGCGTATCTGCAAAAATCGGCGCGACCGGCAGCGATTCGATCGTACTTGGCATCCCAACTGCAAGCTGCTAATGCGGGAGCCACCTCCACACCGGCCGTACTTTCTCCGTTCGCCGCACAAGCTCTGGTTGCTGAAAGTTGGTATAAAGGTGCTAACTATGAAGCGGCGCGTCAGGCGCTATATGATATGTTCGATGGTTGGCTCGCTCCACCGTCTGATCTCACGAGGATAAATGAATGGAAACAAGGAGTACTTAACCGAGCAGTTGATCGGTTTAATCAAACATTTTAACATATGTTGCCAAAGTGGTTTTTTTCGGTCGGGGCAATTGTGCTTGTCACAATTGGCGTCTGCAGCATGCCGCAGGCCAGTTTGGCTGTTGGGCAATGTTTCTGTTCAACAGAATATGGCAAGCCTGCTGTAGAAATTGGCGATACCCCACACTTATCTGATTGCTATGTGGCACAAAACGATGCAGCGTGCGAAGGGTTGCCAGCATCGGGCAATTTAAAGTTTGCTAAGTTTAATTCATGTGTTTGGAAGGAACCAAACGATGCGGCCTGTGATGCGGCAAAAAAAGATTGGGAAACAAAGAATGCCGCTTTTGTCGCTGGTAAAGCAGGTATGCAAGCCCAGCAAAATTCTGCCGGTGGTTTTTTGCTCGATTTTGACTCGTGCGTTACCGCCGATACGGTAACGGGCAACTGTCGTGATATAACTATTTTTGTTAAACTACTTTTCCGTATTAGTCGTTGGTTGTTTGGTATCATCGGTTCACTAGCTCTTGCGTTTGTTATCTATGGAGGTTTCATGCTTATTCTTTCGGAAGGTAACTCAGAAAAAGTACAGCAAGGAAAAGGAATAATTACCGCGGCGATTATTGGGCTCATTGTGGCCTTCGGTGGCTATACACTCGTGCAGTTTGTCGCGACGGCGCTCGGTGTCGACCCAACGTATATATTGAAATAGCTATGCGTAAGTTTTTCATTTTCAATTTCGTCTTGTGTGCTGCGCTTTTTTTTGCCAGCACAGCACAGGCAGCCGGCCACTGTGTGTGTAAAAATAATAGTGGCCAGGGAGAAGTAAACGATTTGGGTGTAGCAGACTGTAATGCCTATATCGGAAAGTATGATAGGTGCAATTATTACCCCCAAGTGCAATATTGCTGTTGCCGTGCCGGTATGCAGTGTGGCCAGCTGACAGCCTATCTAGACGATCGAGCCTGTGGTAGCGCCAACTTCCCCAATCAATCGCAATTACCAAACAACCAGTATACCGTAAAAGATGTTCCGCCAAATGGCTGCAGCGCTTTAAACGTCGGAAGTTTAGCTGTGCAAGGCACGTGTTACGGTAAAGTTGGTTCAGACAATACCCACTGCCAGACGCCGACTGGCGGACAGTGTGCGAACGACCCGAAATGCTATTGGGCTCAATGTGTGGCGAAAAAGCCAGAAAACCAAGCATATTGTAATCAGAAAAAGAATTCCCGCACGGACTGCGATACTGACCCCTTATGTGCTTACGATACATCAATTCAAGGAGCAACTGTCGGTCCATCTTCGTCTGCGCCTATTACAACTGTGCCGGTAGAAAAAACAATAAACCTTCTGCAAACAGAAGCTGCCGACACGCTTAACCCCGGCGGTTTTACCAGTGCTACCAACATCATTGGTGTGATTATCAGATTCCTGCTGGTTCCCATCGGCTCATTTGCCCTCGTTATGTACATCTATGCCGGCGCGCTGTGGATGATGGCAGCTGGTAATAGCGAGCAAACCGAAAAAGCTAAAATTATATTAGTGTGGACAACGCTTGGGCTCGTTGCCCTTGTATCGAGCTACGCGGTTGTTACTGCCGCGTTTAAAGCTTTTAATCTGGCTGTTTAGTATGCTTAAGAAATTTTTACTAATTTTATTTTTTGCAACAACGATTGTCCTTAGCGCTACTTCCGTAGTCAGTGCCGCTGGTTGTACGAGTAATACCACCACCGACTGCATTCAATTGAAGCCGGCAATACCAGGAGTTACAACAGTACCACAGCTCATCGGTACTGTGATTCGCGGTGCTTTGGGAGTGGTGGGAGCAATAACGTTGCTTATATTTATTCGAGGAGCTTCTGCGTGGCTCACATCCGCCGGCAATGCCGAGCAGATTGAATCGGGCACGCAAACAATGATTTGGGCAGCGCTCGGGCTCGTGGTTATTTTTGCGAGCTATTTCCTTGTAGATGCGCTGTTTAGTTATCTGCTCACGAACTCATAAAATAAATCGTAGTATATTAAAAAAGTCTCGGCACGAAAAGCCGAGCAAGCTATTTCGAGAAACGATATTGTGTGCTATAATAAAACACGTATTCATATGCAAATAAAAAACACTCGAAAGGAGGTGACACTATGTTAAAAATGCAACGCTACTTTACGACTATCGCGATGTTCGCTGCATTGGTGGGTGGTTTGGCTTTCGCGGCAGCACCAGCTCGTGCCGATCTCACACCAAGCGACCTCGGCACTGAATACGCAGCACAAACCGGACTTTCCAGTACCGATGTGCGCGTGACAATCGCTCGTATTATAAAAGTGGCCATGAGCTTGCTCGGTATCATCGCTGTTGTCATCATCCTTATCGGTGGTTTCACATGGATGACGGCTGGCGGTAACGATGAGAAAGTTGGAGAAGCTAAGAAATGGATCTTTGCCGGTATTATCGGTCTAGCTATTATCTTCTCGGCATACGCTTTGGCGAACTTCGTTATCAACCAACTTATCAACGCAACGAATTCTGATCAGGGCGTTAAATTTTAAGCAGAACTCCCAACAGAGCGCACTCATCTCGCCGGGCACAGCTTATAGAAGCTGTATCGGACGAGGTGAGGGCACGCCTGTTGGGTAGTATCTTGTACTTTTGAAGACAAACGTAGAAGATACTATGTCTACTGCCCGTCGACTCATTCTGACAATGATGATAAGCGCAGCCTTTGTAGCGCCGGCTATTGTATTTGGTGCTGGTTATGGTCTGCCCGAGACAATAAACACAGTCAACAAAGATAATCCAAACTTTTTACCGCAAACGGTACTCGGTGCTGACACCTTGCCTGGGGCTATTGGCGCCGTAGTGTCTATCGCGCTTGGATTTTTGGGTATCATTTTTTTCGGCATTATTCTCTATGCCGGGTTTAATTGGATGACCGCGATGGGCAATACCGAAAAGGTTGATAAATCCAAAGATATGCTTACGGGCGCGATCATCGGACTTTTGATTATACTCGGCGCGTACGCTCTCACTCGCACAATATTTAGTTATTTAAACAATGGCGCGAACAGCCAGCCAGAACCGCAATCCTATCGTGCCGCTCACACCTCAGTTAGTTAATATGAAGAAATTTTTTTTCATCTTTTTATTCATTGTGTGTAGTTCATCGGCGCTTTTATGTGTGGCGCATGCCCAAGGTCCGCTTTCAAGCGGTTTAGAAAACCTTGATAAGGCAGCAACCTCAACGCATCTTTCTGATGACTTGCCGGGAACAGTCGCACTTATCGTTCGTGGTGTACTCAGCGTGCTCGGCACCATCTTCTTTTGTCTCACCGTATACGCCGGAGTGATTTGGATGACAGCCATGGGGAATAGCGAAGCGGTGGAAAAATCACGCAGTGTGCTCTCGGCGGCTGTTATTGGTTTAGCCATCACGCTTGCCGCTTATGCGATAACCGTTTTTGTTGGATCGCGCCTTGGAACCTAGCCAACACTATATATGAAATGGTTGCAAAAAATTACCGGTTTTCTCGTGTGTGCTATATTATGCGTGCCGCTCGTTGCGGGTGCGGTTGATATAGGGGTGGGGGCGGGTGGCCAAGGCATGACTGGAGAAATCGCAAACCAGGCAGGTTATCAAACGATGAATGTGACGGATACGTCACTGTCTGAAACCATTGGCCGAATCGTACGATCGGTGCTCTCGGTACTGGGCACTATCTTCTTTGTGCTCACGGTGTATGCGGGAGTGCTCTGGATGACATCGGCTGGTAATGCCGAACAGGTAGAAAAAGCCACCGGTATTTTGCGCGCTTCGGTGATCGGGCTTATCATCGTATTCGCGGCTTACAGCATCACCGTTTTTGTAATGCATCGTGTAATGAGCGCTTCTGCATAATGTGATTACGTATGATTAAAAAATATTTTCTTTTTGCTGTTACCCTACTTGTATTGTCGACCGCTGTAGTGAATCAGACCTCGGCGCAGTCGGTGTATTACGAAGTGGATAGGCAGTTAGATGCCACAGCCGGCCCCATGGGCGCAAACTACGCCCCGCCTACCGATCCGCGCTACACCGCCGCGCTTATTATTCGTAGTGCTTTTGGTTTGCTCGGCATTGTTATCTTTGTTTTTTACCTCTATGCCGGATATCTATGGCTTACTGCAGCGGGCAATGATGAGCAGGTAGGCAAAGCAAAAAATGTTATTCGGGACACCACTATTGGACTTATCGTGCTCTTTGCTGCGTACTCAATTGCAGTGGCAGTCATCCGAATCGCCGCTGGGGAACCGATAACAGCCGGCGGCTGGAGTTTGCGTATATAGTAAAAGTGGTTTTTCACTAGCCTTATTTATCAAGCTTGCCAAGCTTGATTTTTTTACAAAACTATACTATAATCACCCCACCATTCTATATGGTGGCCTTGGTGAAACGGTTATCACGCGAGATTGTGGCTCTCGCATTACGGGTTCGATTCCCGTAGGCCACCCACTATGTACAATCACGAGCCGGAACGCTACGTGTGCCCTCTTTGCCAAATTGCCCGTGGAGAAGAAACCGAAAAGGGCAACCAAGAAGACTCAGTACTATTTCGTAGTGAAGTAGTAACTATTTTTGTTGCCGGGAAGTGGTGGCGAAGCAATCCCGGTCATATCATAGTTATCCCTACTCGCCATATTGAAAATCTCTACGATATGCCGGAAGAGTTGGGACACATCATTTTTGATTATTCGAAGAAAGTGGCGATCATATTGAAACACGCGTATGGGTGCGACGGTGTCTCAACCCGACAGCACAACGAACCAGCCGGAAACCAAGATGTTTTCCATTTTCATCTCCATGTATTTCCTCGGTATACAGGAGATAATCTCTACATCAACTATACAGATTCGTACTGGCCGAGTGCCGCTGAGAGGAAGCCTTTTGTCGACAAACTGTTACCATATTTCAAAAAAATGTCCTAACGGACATTTTTTATTACTTATGATATACTGTGAGTGACCCTGCTAGGAGTCGAACCTAGATCCGCAGCTTAGAAGGCTGCTGTTCTATCCGTTGAACTACGGGGTCAAATAAATTGACCGTATCTTACTCAATTGTATGATAAAAAGCAAGACAAAAAAATTGATCACACTGTCTGTGTTTACCATTTCAGCACTTGCTTTAACTGTGCAAAAATTGTGGGCAGCAACACTGCCGCCCAACTACGGTCTGGATGATACAGCCGCCAAGCTTAACTATACGGTGCAAGGCTCTCACGCCACTATTCCAGGTCTCATAGCCACAATAATCTCGCTCGGGTTGAGTTTACTCGTGATCGCATTTTTTGGGCTCACCTTGTATTCCGGAGTTCGCTGGATGACTGCTCGTGGAAATGAAGAATTTGTGGAAAAGGCCAAAAATAACCTCCAAACCAGCATTATCGGTTTGGCTGTGGTAGTGGCTGCGTATGGCATTGCGCGATTTGTACTTAAACTCCTCGGCGCTTAGCATGGCGAACCGGGGTTGACAAAAATGCCCCAATCGGGTACACTCCGGGTACCTAATTTATACGCCCCCGCAAGGGCGGCTGGACCCCCCAAGACACATGCCTCGGGCTGGCCCGGTGAACTTCTATGCATGTATGCTCGATATCAAAAAGAAACAGGCAATTATTAAAAAATACCAAACTCACGCCGGTGACACCGGTTCGAGTGAAGTACAGATTGCCATTCTCACTGCCGAAATCGAAGAATTAATCGGCCATCTCAAAGCACATCCAAAAGATCATTCATCTCGTCGAGGTTTGCTTCGTAAAGTTTCGAGCCGCCGACAGCTTATGCGTTATTTGAAGCGCGAAAATGCTGAAAGCTACGAAAATTTAATCAAGAAACTGAAAATAAAAGCCGCGCGAACTATCGCCAAACCAGGCGCGAAAGATGCCGAAGTAGAGGAAGCGCTGCTCGACGACGAAGCCGAATTAATGGAGAAGGAAAATGCAGCTCAAGCCTAACACAATACACCCTCTTAAACACCCCGAGCAACGCGTAGGGGTGTTTATTGATGTACAGAATATGTACTACAGCGCTAAAAATTTATTTGGCGCCAAGGTTAACTTCGGCAATATTGTGAAGGAGGCTACGTCTGGCCGCAAACTTATCCGTGCCATTGCCTATGTCGTCTCCACGGAAGGCAAAGAGGAGCAGCCATTCTTTGACGCGCTCTACAACCAAGGTATCGAAACCCGTGAAAAGCCTCTTCAAATTTTCTATGGCGGTGAAAAAAAAGCCGATTGGGATGTGGGCATCGCGGTGGACGCCATCCGTTTATCTCCCAGCCTCGATTCGATTGTTTTGGTGAGCGGTGACGGGGATTATACAGTTTTAGTAGAATATCTGCGCAATCAAGGCAAGCAAGTGGAGGTAATTGCGTTTGGCGAAACCACGTCGAGCAAGCTGAAGGAAGCGGCCGATGATTTTACTGATTTGAGTCAAGATAAAGGAAAGTTCTTGATACAGGATCGGAGAAAAATATATCCATCGGGTCGCAGATAAACAATTGGTTAAATGGTTAAACTGTTAAATTGTTAAAACGAGCAATGAACAATTTAGCACTGTAACAATTTAATTTACTAATGTTGGCATGGGGACCCAGACCTTGAACGAGGTCTAACGCTCCCATACCAGCTTCAAAGGAATACAGTATGGACATCAAACAATGGTCAATGCAATGGGCCGGGCGAACACTCACCGTGGAAACCGGTCGTTTTTCGTTGCAAGCAAACGCATCCTGCACGGTGCGTTATGGAGATACGGTGATTTTGGCAACAGCCGTGATGAGTAAAAATACTCGTGATGGTATCGATTTTTTCCCGCTCATGGTGAATTTCGAAGAGAAGCTCTATGCCGCCGGCAAGATTAAAGGCAGTCGCTTTATTAAACGCGAAGGTCGTCCTAGCGATGAGGCAGTCCTTTCTGGTCGCCTGGTGGACCGCTCGATTCGTCCGCTCTTTAACCAAGAAATGCGCAACGATGTGCAAGTGATTCTCACAGCACTTTCGTATGATGGTGAGAATGACCCGCAAATTCCGGCGCTGATTGCAGCTTCCACAGTCCTCAGCATGTCGTCCATTCCGTGGGCTGGCCCGATTGCCGGGGTACGCATGGGTAAGGTTGATGGTGTGTGGAAAGTGAATCCCACCTTTGCTGAACGAGAAAAAGGCGCTGCCGACATCGTGGTGGCCGGTACGCCCGACAAAGTAGTGATGGTAGAAGCGGGATGTAAAGAAATTGCCGAAGCGGAAGTCGTCGAAGCTATGAAACACGGATCACAAGCGATGGGTCCGGTCGTTGATTTTATTAAAAAAATTCAAACTGAAGCCGGTAGAGAAAAGATGAACCTCACGGCAAATCTCAGCGAAAAAGAACAGAAATTGCGCGAGGTGGAGT
>CAYTPE010000016.1:0-19826 GCA_964439885.1 uncultured Gammaproteobacteria bacterium | reverse complement strand
ATGCCATACTTCGAAAGCCAATAAATCGTATCTTTGTTAACCGGGTCGAGCACGAGGCGATAAAAGTTAAGAGCGTCGTTGTACTTTTGTAAACCAGCCGTGAGACTTGTCCAGGTCGCGCCGCCATCGTCCGAGCGAGTAAAGCCGCTTTGTGGGCTCGCCACATAGATACGACCGGATTTGGACGGATCAACGATCATATATTGTACCTGCCCTGGAAAACGTTTTACTACTTGCCAGGTGGTGCCGCCATCGGCAGTGACGATCAGTTCGCCTCCCTTGAGCGCGGCATACACTTTGTGCGTTCCTGGATCTTGGCTGAGCGCCATAGCGGATTCATCGGCGCGCCCATCCACATATACTTGCGTCCAGGTGCGACTGCAATCGTTAGTCTTGAGTATATGTTGCGACTGATCAGCCACATAGATCACACATTTATTCTGACTATCAACGAGTACCGATGTAATAAACCGGTTGCCGATCTGATCGGCATACTGCCATGAATCGCCACGGTTGTACGAATAGTAGAGGCCTTGTCCACGAGTTGCCAAATAGACGGCATTTGGATCGCTCGGATCAAAGAAGAAACGATTGACCTCAACACCTGATAAACTTTTTACGCCTTGTACAGTCGGGTACGCGTTGGTTTGCTTCCACGTGCTCGCTTTATCGTCCGATCGAAATACGCCCATCGGGCCGGCAGCGGTATTGCTTGAAAAGCTGATACACCCCGCGCCCATGGTGAGCAGTAACCCCGTGGTTGTTAAAAATAGAAGACCCCTTTTAAACATATCGATGCAAATTAATTGCTAAATGGTTAAATTGTTAAATTGACGTGTAAGTAGTTCTATGCTACAGATTTGTAAAAAAAATTTAACAATTTAACCATTTAATAATGTAATAATTAAATATATAACAAAATATTTTCCACAATCAGCCTCGGATGCACATTCATGCCAAGCATTTTTCTTCCGGCGGCAATCGCATCAAGGAGTTTCGTGTGATCGCTTTTTGCTGCCAGCATATCCGCTCGTGCCAGCATGGTCCATAGCTCAAGCACCTCATCCAGCTTTTCTCTGCCGCGCTGCGCGTCGTCTTTGTCGCCATAGAGTTTTTCTATGAGCGCTATTTTTGCATACAGTGGTGCGCCGCGCATATCATGCCATCGTTTGGTTTCTTCTGTATACCACGCGAGCTTCTCGCTATCGTGCAAAAACGCGCGTGCCCGACCTGGCCTACCCCACGCGAGCTTTAGCATGTCATCATTTACTTCTGGCAACGCGGCGGCTAGCTCGGCATCGCTGAGTGGCGCGAGGTTCAAAAGTTGTACTCGAGATTGTATGGTTGGCAACAGCAACCCATCGTTCGTCGTCAGCAAAAAAAATATCGTATTCTTTGGTGGTTCTTCGAGCAGTTTTAAAAGAGCATTGGCCGCCTCGGTGTTGAGCAGTTCTGCTTCATCGATAACCACGACACGCCATGTACCGCCCCAGCTACTCCCTGAAAGACGCGCCCGGAGCTCACGCGCTTGTGCTACGGAAATTTCTTTTTTTAATTTACCTGTTTTTTCGTCTTCGAGCCGCGCCATGTAAATATAATTGGCATTCAGCGGCACTTTATCTACCGGCACGTTAAAGATGCTCGCCGCGACTTCATTCGCGAGTGTTCGCTTCCCTACCCCTTCCGGACCAACTAGACAATACGCATGCGCTAAGGTGCCTGCGTTGAGTGCCTCCAAAAAGTACTTTTTTTGCGCAGTGTAGCCAATCATGGTGGTAAGCGAGTAGTGGGAATTGTAGCAGAAAGGGCTAAAATTGGCAACTCAAAAAATCGTTAAAACAAAGAGTTCCTGCATTGCCCGGGTGAGGGCTACGTAGAGCAAATCACGCTCAATGCGCTCTACTTGCTTTTGCAGATCCGTCGGGTAGTCCGACCCCGCATTCGGTGTATTCTCATGTACGATAAAGACTGTGTCGAATTCTACCCCTTGAGCTTCGTAAAAGCTAAGCGCTCTCACCTGTTCCTCATCGGCAAAACGATTTTTAAAGGGCTCAAGATATTTTTTATCACGAGCAAGCACGCCTACCATTACCGATGGATGAGCTCGACGGTATGACTGTATGGATTCTATTTGCTCATCAACAGAGCTGAGATGTTTTGTTTCCACAGCCGGGCCATCTTTGAGGGAGTCCGGTATTTCAACATCAAATCCACGCGAACGAATATACGCGAGTATTTGTTTGGTGTTTCGATATACTTTCTGCAGCACCACCCGGCGATCGGGCGGCACCAGCTCCACCGTATTATCACTCGAACGGAGCGTGCCAAGCTGGGTTTGCTGGGCTGGGTCACCCACATACACGACGGAGTGCAATCGATCGTTAATGCACGATGTAAGAATGGCGAGTTGCTCGGGTGTGTAATTTTGGTATTCATCTATCACGAGCAAGTTGTACCGCACTGTCCGTGTTATTTTCTTTTTTCGATACCGGTGATTCGAGAGTTCCTCAAATACATTATAAACCATTTCAAATTTTCCATGTGTTCTAAAATATGCTTGTAAAAGCACGGTCAGGTCAAATCGGTCCACCATTTTATTTTTTATTTGCCACCGCAGCACGCTCTGTTGCGCGCTGGTGAGCTGTGGTGTGTAATAGGCACGTAAGACATCAAACACCTTTTTTGTATACGGTATATCTGTCTGGTGTTTTATGCTTACAAACTTCGCGTATTCATATGACACCCTTCTGTCTTCATATTCGCCATAGTCAGTGCTATAGGTATATCCTGTGAGACCCAGCACAGAGAATGCCCACTCACTAAATGTGTTAATTGTGACGCCGTCGATACCAAGATCTGGTAAAAGTTGCGAAAAATATGCTTTGGTGCCACTGTCTTGCACGAGCACCAATATATCGCGAGGTTGAAAAAATTCAGCGGTTTCTGGAGATTGCATGAGGTACGCAACGCGGTGCAAAGCGAGCGTGGTTTTACCTGAACCGGCTGGCCCCGATATGGAGAGCGGCCCACGGTACGGGGCGCGTATCACGTGGTCCTGGGCTTTTTCCATTTGCTCCACCACTTCGGGTAGTATGAAACCCGATTTTTGCCTTGTGAAGTGCTCCTGATGTATCAGCTCGCGTGGCCGCCCCACTCCCTCGGTGGAGAAAAAGAGAAGTTTGCCATCAACGATCATGTACTGATCTTTGCGCTCGATCGTTCCTTTTTGTTCGCTCCCATCCGGGCGAGTATACGACGTTTCACCAGGTTCTTCAAAGCGCAACGTGGCTGCTGGTGTAATCCAGGAATAAATACCCTGCTCACTAAATGAAAACTTTCCAAAATACATCTGTTTCTTTTCTCCTTTGGTCAGGAAATCGCACCGTGTGAAATACGGTGATGGATATAATTGTTTTAAATTTTCTGCCTGCTCTTGTCGGTGTGCAGCCAATCGATACTGCGCTATCGCGTCACCGCGCATCATATGGACAGCAGCCTTACTCATGGCAGAACTTTTTTCTGTCTGCTCCGACATCGCGGCATGGATGCGCAAGCGAACAGCATCAATATGTGCCCGTGCTGCCTGAAGCAACGATTTCTTTTCTTGCTCATTCATACTGAGAATAGTATAACATAATTAAAAAACCGCCTTGTGGGCGGTCTATGGGCTAGTGTATAAAAGATTCTACTTAATTGTCGTATATGAATCATGAAAAACAGTATAAATGAACACGAGGATTTTGTCAAGCCACTACTTCGTTGCCAAAATACTTCTCTTATAACTTTCCAAATTTTCGAGCGCGATGCCTGTGCCTTTGGCTACGCACAGCAGCGGATCTTCGGCCACATAGGTGGGCACACCGGTAGCCTGCGCTACCAGTTCGTCCAAGTTGCGCAGTTGGGATGAGCCGCCGGAGAGAATAATACCTTTATCCATCACATCAGCGGAAAGTTCGGGTGGCGTGTTGTGGAGCACATCTTTAATACCGGCCACCAAAATTTCCAGATCATGCTGAAGCGCTTCGGTGGTATCGTCGGAGTTAACGGTGATGGTTCGTGGCAGACCAGACACCATATCACGGCCTTTGATGTCGAGCGTGAGCGGTTTATCCATATACATGGCCGAGCCGATCGCGATCTTGATTTCTTCCGCGCTGCGCTCACCGATAGCCAAATTATATTTATGGCGAATGTACTCGACAATTGACTGATCAAATTTGTTGCCGCCCACACGCACCGAGCCAGACGATACGATACCGCCAAGTGAAATCACCGCGATTTCGGCCGTGCCGCCGCCAATATCAATAATCATATGACCACTGGCCGCGCCAATCGGAATATCAGCGCCGATAGCCGCCACAATAGGTTCTTTGATGATGTACGCGGCACGCGCACCAGCCGCAATGGTAGCGTCAATGACGGCGCGACGCTCGGTGGATGTAATGCCTCCTGGCACCGCCACCATCACTTCGGGGCGGAACAAACGAACACCACCGACGGCTTTGTTGATAAAATAGCGGATCATGGCTTCGGTGGTGTGGTAGTTGGCAATCACACCTTCTTTAAGTGGACGTTCGGCAACAATGGTATCGGGCGTGCGACCAATCATATCTTTGGCTTCCAGCCCCACGGCCAATACTTTACCATCAGCTTTGGACACTGCCACCACCGATGGCTCGTTTACCACGATACCTTTCTTGGGTACATACACGAGCACATTGGTAGTGCCGAGATCAATGCCGAGTTTTTTTATAAACATACATTATAAACCAACAGTAAATACTTTGTCTGTGTCGAGTGACGTTGTTATGTCATACACATTATCACCGAACTTTTCAGATGCTTCAGCCGGGTTCGCGGCTGTCACTTTTGTACCAAAGTCAAGGCCGAGTGTCAATTGTTCGGGTGGTGTACCAGCTTGCTTTTGCACCGTCAACCGGTATTTTCCAGCACGTATTGCTTCAACAACGGTTGGTGATACCCGATAGACAAAGGTAAGATGACCCGTGTGACCCGGCTCGATCTTGATAAAGCCGCCGAACCATGAAAAATTATTTTCCACTCCCTGCAAAATTGTTTCTATACGCGCGCCCGAACCGCCATCTTGCCCGCCCTCTACCTGCACCAACGTACTCCCTGTAGGAGCAAACACCCGCGCGTAATCAAGATATCGGGTGGTGCGCCAGTCAAACACACCGCGATGATTGTAGTGCATGGTGACAGCAGCTATATATCCGCTCGTGGTGGGAGTAATAGTATACGTGAGATCCCGCTGTAGAGACGCGTCAGTTTTGAGTGCACCAAGATTAGCGTCTGCCCAGAGAACAAAATCGATTGTGCTGTTGGGCAACGCTCCGCCCCACCCACTCTGTTCAATTATTCTCTGCTCATCGGCATGCGTGGAATAGAAGAGCACTTGCTTACTTGCAAGTAGTTGCGGTGCCAAGCCGGCATACGCGGACCAATGTGAGAAAATATCAAAACGAATTTTTTCGAATAACGCGTGTGACAACTGCACAAGCGTTTCTTTACGGTCTCGATAGGTATGGCCGGCATTCGCATAACCATACTCAACAGCGTATTCCAGCTGCTCGGTAGCATTCTCAGAAGTAAATGTGGCATCACCTACTTTGACTGGACCTGTGATTGTAAGCAGCTCTTCAAGTACCGAGGGAGTAATAGCAATGACACCGTCGACCTCGTCCGCGGCTATTCCTTTTTCCAAACGATAGAGATACAAACTCGTGCTCGCCGCGGTTGGAAAATCGGGCGACCAATTACTATCTCGAAATTGCCACCGTTTGATGAACAAATATTTTGCGAGCGGCTCAGGCGGTGTAAGCGCGGCTGTAGCCGGAGCTTCGTTATCAAGAATTTCAGTTCCTTCGATTTTTTCTATACGCGGTATACCGTTTTCGAATCGTACGATACCATAGGCACCGATGAATCCTCCGCCGGGGCGAAGCTCTGTATTATTGAGAAATAAAACGAGATAGGTGCGTGTACCACCATACCCCAAGGCTTTCTGAAACAATGACTGTTCGGCCGGATTGTGGACGAACGTACGGGCAACATTTTGCACGATCACTTTTTCGACACCACCATTTTGGGCAATATACCGCGCCAGACCCGCACCGACGAACATGGCCACTAAGAACAAAATGATAAGTGCGCTACCGATTTTTTTTCCCATACAATAACTACACAGCTCGTTTCTTCGCCGAAACGTTAAAACCTAAATAATTCCCAACCATCAGATGCGTGACTGCGTCGATGCACGGCACTGCCGAAAACAGCACGAGCGATACCGGTACCAATATCCATTGTAGTGCCATATACAAATATTTATGCGGAGGGTGTGATTCAGGGCGCGGCGGCAACAGCAACATGCCCATCACAGCCGAGACAAGCAGACCGAGCATGGAAAGTGTCATCAGGTATTGTAGCATGTGCGGGGTGTTAAAGAACAGCGAGCTTTTGCGCACTTCGTCGTTAGCTAGCCACAGCGGCAGGCGTCCGAGCACCGTGATAAGAATAGCCACCACCGCCCAGCTCCACTTACCTTCCCACTCATGAAAAAGCACCACGGCTTTTTTCCACCATCCAATTTTCGGGTGTTTGCGAAATTCCCACAAGAGGAAACTGATATTCTCGGTACCCCAGGCCCAGCGGCGCTGCTGATAATATAAATTACGCAAACTTTTCCACCAGCTTTCGTCACGCACCGTGTCCATAGATACGGGAATATACAGTGGCGTCACTTCATAGTTACCCTCGTAGTGTAGCCAGCACTGAAAAAAAATACGTGAATCTTCACTCACAATATTTTTGGCATGGCCGCCCGAGTCAACCACTGCTTGGAAACTCATGCTGTGAGAAGAAAACGTAACCAAATTTTCCAAGCGTGCCAAACTAAATAACATCCAAAAGCTTGTGCCGAAGGCCATGGTACGCAGTATCGCCGGAGAATCCCACAAATTATTATTGTAGAGTGTGACGGGCTGGAAAGAACTGCGCTCGGCGCGAGGATGACGACAGTACATGTACGTGAGGTGCGCAAAATACTCTGGGTGCACCACCGTATCAACATCAAACACCGACACGATTATGTCAGCGTAGTTCCACCCATGACTATCGGCATATAGTTTAAATTGTTTTTCGGCATAGTGGATATTGGAACCTTTGCCAGGAATCTCATCGGGTAAATTGGCCGGGTGCGTATAGAAAAGTATATCGGCAAAAGCTCCGTGGTACCGCTCTACCACGGCCGCTTGGATGGCTTGCCAATGCGCCAGTGTGCGCTCTTCACCCGACATTATTACATAGAGTCGACCGGCCGGGTAACTTGACGCTACGAGCGCGTCGAGCGTTGTAGAGATCACACTCATCTCTTCGTTATACAGGGGTAAAAACACCACATGTACTTTTTCCCGCCACGACACAAAATCGCGGTCGAGCAATTGCATCCACGGTGTGCGCACCGCGCGGGAAAAGCGCAGCCATGACAAAACAGTATAAAACGCAAAATAGAGTACCCTGAGCACCCAGTACACGTCGAACACAATCACGCCATATATCATCCAAAGCGGCCTGAAAAAGCTGAGTATAAGCGCAGCCACCAACGTCCCCCAGATGCTGAGTCCCGGTAACATTTCATATAAACGATAACGTTGAAAATCGGTGAGCATACCGCTAGTTCTTTTTCCCGATAGAAGGTGGCGCGCTGTAGGTGGGAAGCACATAATGCGCCGCCGCACCGGAAAAAACTTCAGTGGGTGGGCTACTCGGTATTTCGCGCACTGCTACAACCGACAGAGCGAGTGCAAAATGAAGTGTATTAGCAATCGTGGCCGTCATTCGTGTCGAGGTAAATGTACCCTTACCTTGCACGATACCCAGCCCCTTAAGCTCTCCGATACCAAGCCCCTGATCGCTCAAGAAATTTTGCAGCGTCGGTAGAATTTCAAGTACCGATTGAATACTAAAAGTGTGCAGCTGCCACGAAGCGCCCGATGAGGTATACAGTGATAACGAGTTGGGAACGGAAGCGTCAACAATGCACCACATAACTACAATCGATACGTATTAATGACTGGAATGTGTTTCGATTCAAAAACAGTAAAGAGAAAACGATCACCAATTTCACGACGATCTTTAAACTCGCGCTCATCCATGAGTGTGTAACGAACTTCCTTGTCAGTTTCTTCCTCATACCGTTTGATGAGTTTGTTTACCACCAGCGGTTTGAGCTTTCCTACGAGCAATATGTCGGTACTTACATCTGTTTCGTGTGTAAAAATGCCAGTTAAGAAAAATAGTGTGATGTCCCCGGCCTTTTCTTTAAGTTCGTCAATAAGCTCTTGTTCCAAGAGCATTTCACCTTTCATAAGAAGCGCGCGCAACTCCGGGTACAATGGAGCGAGGGTGTTGAGTCGATAAAATTTAGAACGTTCAGTGCCACCATCGTGAATAGCCACCTCGTCGAATGGCACGGGGGTGAGCAGATCCATGCGTTCCAAATTTTCGAGCTCGCGTCTCACCGCGTTGAGTTGTGTTTCCACCAAACGCGCCAGCTCTCGAACGAAAAAAGGTCGTTCCGGAGAACGGAAAAAAACCTTTAATAACTTGAGTCGTGTCTTTGAACCAAAAAAGTGTTCAAGCATAATGGGTGCTTTAATCAACAACGCACAGCTCATCTCTTCAGCTCGTCCGCTCGGCAAATCGATATAGACGGCATAATCACTCTATAGTATAATAGCGTTGACGTATAAAGTCAAAATCTACCCCTTATATGGAACCGATCTTACAGCTTAATGAATTCTTTGTCGAAGGTGGCAATCAGGATCAATCCCACGTACTTTTGCATATCACCGAGCCGTCCACTCCCGAAGAGCAGGAGAAAGGCTATTTTTTTGCCATCTGCGAAATTAACAATGCCGAAGCAAAGTATATCACCAAGCTGCAGGATATTATCGATAACGCTGAAAACGCGTACTATGAAACCGAAAGCCGAGGTGACAAAACACCACTTGAGGTAATTCTTGAAAAAATTAACCAAGAAGCATTTGCGCTTATCGATGATGAAGTCGAACTACATTGTATTATCGGCGCTATTGCCCAGCCAAACATCGTTTTTACCTACCACGGCAATCCCGAAGCACTTTTGTTCTATCGCAACCGACAGGGCGCGTATTTGAAAATGGATTTGGTGGCCCAAAACCCTGAGGATCCGGAATCCGCCAAAAAACAACTTTTTTCCGATGTGATTCAAGGTAAAATTAGTGTTCACGACTATCTCTTCTTAGCCACCCCGCATGTGAGTAATTATTTTACTCACGATCGTGTGCAAAAAATTATCACAGCCCGCCCCGCAAATCAAAGCGCGCAACACTTCGAACATGTGCTCGACGAGCTGCATGACGGGTATTCTTACGGCGGTTTGGTACTCCACATCCATCAACCAGGAGAAGTAGAAGCGATTGTCAAAAAAACGCGCATTGTAGAAAAGGGGGGTTCGGAAAAATCACTCCATTCCCTTTTTAATACCGAACGCACCACCGCTTCCACGTTATCACCACCACTCTTTCCCAAAGCTCCCGAAAAAAATAAAACTATCGCCACCCCACTCTTCCCGGCACAACGTCCGGAACTAGCACCGCCCGAAATTCGTTCAAACCATCTTTTCCCGCATAAGGCGCCCACGCGCGCCGTCACTCCTAATGACTCATCGGATAAAATTATCGAAATACTACACAAACTGTTGCCCATCCTTAAGAATGGTGGCCGTGCAATAGTGTGGCTTCTCACCGCACTATACTCCTTTATAGCCAACTTCTTCCGCTCTATCGCCCTTTTGTTTTTTGTCGTTACCAATTACCAGAATCGGCGTAAAACAATTATTGAAGGCTGGCGACGCAACTGGCGTAGTCGTAAAGAAAATTTTCGACAAATGCCCGCCATAACCAAAATTATTTTTGCCGTTATTATTTTAGCTATCATTGGGTTTGCGGGAGGTATTAGCTATGTTCGCGTGCAAGCCGAAAAGAAAGCTGCGCTTGCCGCTTACCAAGAAACGCTCAACCAAATTAAAACGAAACGCGATGCCGCCGAAAGCAACCTTATTTACAAAAATGACACTGCTGCGCTTGCCGAACTGCAAGGCGCCCAGACGCTCCTTGTGAATCTCCCGTGTGCTTCGAAAGAAGAACAGAACAACTGTACCAATTTAAAAGCTGATTTGGAACGAATTGCCACGCAACTGAGAAAAATCACAACCGTGACTCCCGAAGTGCTTGCCGCCTTCCCCACTCTCGTGAGCTCCACTGCCGAGCTCGTTAAACTGGACAATCAAATTGTTGTGGCCGACAATTCGAGTGGTAGTGTGCTAAGTTATAATACAGAAACCAAAGAAATTAAAACACTTGCGACAACCGATAAAGGTATCACAACCATGGTGGCGCCGAAAGAAAATGATTATGCGCTTATACAAAGAGCTGACGGGGAAATCTTAAAAATAAACCCAAAAAATGGAGCCGTTTCGTCTACGGTGGTTTCGTACCCTCACTCCAAAACAGCTATCGCTTCGCTACTCGTCTATAGTCGAAAATTATATAGTCTTGATGCAGCCAATAATCAAATATATAAGCATACCGCCATTCGTGATGGATTCGATATGGGCAAAGAATGGATAAAGACGAATCCGGCCGACCTCTCCGGAGCCACCGATATGACCATCGACGGAGACATCTACGTTCTTAAAACGAACGGCCAAGTACTCAAATTTAGTTCGGGAGTAGAGCAGTCTGACTTTGCTATTCAGGGCCTCGACCCAGCGCTCGCGAGCGCAGACAAAATCTGGACATACACGGACGTTAATAATATTTATATTTTGGATGGTGCCGGGAAGCGCCTCATTGTACTCGACAAAACTGGTGTGCTTAAACAACAAATCACCGCCGCTGAATTTGTCCACCCCACCGATATGGCTGTAGACGAGCCCGGTAAGACCGCCTATGTGATTGATAGCGGAAAATTGTACAAAATTCCACTTACCTTTTAAGGCGCAAAAAATGATAAATAAAAAGCAAGGCTATAAGAGCCTTGCTTTTTATTTTGTAGTTTTGTCTTATTTCAAAGTCACCTTGCCACCAGCTTCTTCAATCTTTTTCTTCATGGCTTCGGCATCCTCTTTCTTCACGCCTTCTTTAATTACTTTTGGAGCACCATCAACGAGGGCTTTGGCATCGGCCAAACCAAGTCCGGTTACTTCCTTCACAGCTTTGATAACGTTGATTTTGTTGGCGCCAGCATCGGTGAGCTCAACGTTGAATTCGGTTTTCTCTTCGGCAGGAGCGGCACCACCAGCGGCACCACCAGCGGCCATGACCATGGCAGGAGCAGCGGCAGAAACGCCGAACTTCTCTTCCATAGCTTTGACGAGCTCAGCAAGCTCGAGTACGGTAAGTTTTTCAACTTCCGCGATAATATTTTGCATTTTGTCGGTCATATGATTAACATTCAATTGTCATTCCGAGCGAATTCCGATTCGCATCGGGACGACGAGGAATCTAGTTGGCTTGGTAGTGAACCAGATTTCTCATCCCGCCCGAATCGGGATTCGAAATGACATATAATAATTAGGCAGGTTTTTTATCTTTATACGCATTGAGCACATTGAACAAGCTACGCACGATAGCGGCGTTGACTTGTACAAAGCCGGAGATTGGAGCGTTGAGTGATCCAACCATCTTCCCAAGCAACTCTTGTTTGCTTGGCAAATCCGCAAGGTTTTTAACCATGGCTGCATCAATAAACTTACCTTCCAAGATGCCACCAAAAATGGTGACGACTTCATTTTTCTTGGCGAAGGTGTGCACGATGCGAGCGGCAGACACTTCATCGTTTTTGGCCATGAAGGTTGCGACGCCGCCTTGGAACACTTTGAGGTTCACATCGGCAAGACCCATATCATCGAGCGCGCGCTTGACCAAAGTTTTCTTGGCAGCGAGGACATCAATGTTTTCTTTACGGGCCTGTTTGCGCAAATCTTCGGACTGAGCCACTGTCAGACCTTGAAAGTTGGCGAACACAACGGCTTTAGCCTGCTTCAAACCATCTTCCAATGTTGTGACAGTTGCTTGTTTCTGTTGTTTTGATTTGGGCATACGATTTGACGAAATCGTACCGCGTAGCGTCCTTTGAAACGCGGTGAAAATAAAAAGTGGTTTTTCAACCACAGAACTTTTTGGTATCTTCGACCGAAAATCCGCTTAATAAAGCGAAATCAGTATACCTCGGTAGGCCGTTCGATTAACCCCTCGCGGGGACCTACTGTCTATGGTGTGAATATACTACTCAATTTATAGTGAGTTGTCAAGAGCGTCTAAGCAGCCTGAGCCTCTGAACGACTGGCGTCACGGATAGCTCGATCCAAAAGTGGCCTCCCTATTTCGACAATACGAACGCCGGGCAGCGAGCTCGCAATCTCAGACAATTTATTGTTGAGAATGGTTTTTGAAATCCCTGCCTGTGCTAAACGTTCGAGCGCAGCCAACTCATCACCAATACGTGCCAAAAGTTGCCTATCGGCGTAAATCGCATCACGTTCATAGGCTGCTCCTGCAATCGCTTCACCCATAGCGGCAAGAGTAATGGCGTCAGCCATTTTACCATTCACAAAATCACAGTCATCGCCACTCCACATAGATACATCGCGGTGCTCCTGAGCACGGTCACCCTTTACGACCAATTCTTGTCCGTCGGATCCAAACAAACCATTATCGCTTCCTGAAGGAAAATGGAAATCTTGATGCGCTGGGTCAGACATATGTTCGCCGTACATAAAAATAAAATTATGAAATTACAGTGCCCTTGACGAGCCCTTTTGTTAATAAATCCGTGAGTGTGCCGATGTCGTTTCCTCGAGAAAACGTTACGGTTAACTTTAGTTTCTCCGCTTCTTTTGCCGCCATCGGATCAAACGGCACATTCGCTCCGGGGCTCCATTTGGAGCCGACAATTTTTCTAAACTCTTTCCAGGTTATGGTATCTATTTTGGTGGCAGCGGGGTTTAACTTTGGATCGCTGTCGTACACATAATCGATGTTAGACAAATTGATCACTTCTTTCGCGCCATACGTTTTGGCGAGCAGCACCGCATCTTTATCGGTAGAGCACCCAGGCTTCCAACCCGCGGCTATGATAATTTTTTTGCTGGTTTTTATTTTTTTGGTCGGGTCGGTTATGACTGTATCGTGAGCATGTTTTTCAAACAAAAATTTGACGAATTCAGCGTTGAGCGCCGTCGCTTTAATACCAACCCAATCGAGCTCACTGTTTCGCAGACCTGCCGCCTTGCCCGCTGCCTGGTACTGGCGGGCTGTCGCTCCCCCACCGACCACGAGAATAAACTGCTGCCCTTTTCTGACTTCACCCAGAATAAGATCGCGAAAATTTTTAAGAAACGCAAGATCAAATCCGGTTGGTGGAATAATGATGGAACCACCTACCGAAATAATTTTCCACTGACGAGAACTCTTATTTTTCATATGATTTTCCTGATTTCCAATTTCTAGTTTCTAATTTCGTGTTCTGTCTTCTTTTAAACGCCTCCGGTCGCCCGGCGAGCCATCGGCTCGGCGTGCGATAGGCGGTTTTACCTTTGTGCGCGCGTGATGCGTAGCCTTTCATATAAATTTCTTTTGAATTTCTTTTCGCAAAGAAATTCACTTCTGAGTTTGCCGCAGCAAACGAAGAAGTGTCCTTTGCATGCTTTATAACACCTCAATTCTTAAACAAACTATTAATAAACCACCCCACCACCCACATATATAACGCGCCCCAAAACGCGGGCCAAAAACCGGCAACGGTAAAACCTTTCACCACCGTGGAAGCGAGCCAGAAGCAGAGCGTGTTGATAATAAGCGTAAACAAACCAAGCGTAAGTATGTTAAATGGCAAAGTAAGTAACACGATAATAGGTTTGATAAGCGCGTTAATAAGGCCAAGCACCAACACGGCCACAAGCGCAGCGTAAAAATTGGTCACACTAATACCGGGGATAAAAGCATAGTATGTCACGAGCATCAGCGCTCCGGCGCCGAGTAGCCAACGAAGTATAAGTTTCATAATTTTTATTATTAACTTTTATTCTTTAATCTTTCTTTTTAGTTCTTTCACCTTATTTTCCATTGTGTCGAGATACAATTTCAGCTCTTTCACGAGCTTCGTCCCCGTTTCAAACTTTTCTATTCCTTCCTCTACGTCAAAATCATCCTTCTCGAACCACGCAACAATGCGCTGCAGTTCTCTGTACGATTCATTAAAATTAATTTTCGATTTTGCGGTCATATGTACCGGTATGTTTGTATGCCGAACACATTAGTCAGTTGGACTACATTACTTTTTTTTCGCATCAGACACAGCTGCCTGAATCGTTCCCTCAGCCAATTCTACCACGATTGTTTGTTTTTCGTCCACCTGATCGGCAGAGCGGATAATGTGACCGCGCGTATCGCGCGTAATACTAAATCCGCGTTTGAGCACTCGGCGTGGGTCAACATTTTTAAAAAGCACGTTCGCCGCGCCAACCATCTGCTGACGACGTGCGATAAGTGATTCCAGTGATGCCAGCATGCCTGAGCGCGGGTCTTCTACCCATTGCCGAAACATTCTAATCTTATGCGTCAATTTCTCACCCATTGTCTCGATGGTAAAATCTAACTCCTTAAAAAATTCTTTTCTCTCCGGTACCACCACCTCCGCAGCGTTCGATGGTGTGGAAGCACGCACGTCGGCCGCCAGATCCGCCAATGTCTCATCACGCTCGTGGCCAACTCCGCAGATGACCGGCGCCCTGCTGCCATACACAGCTCGCACTACGCGCTCGTCATTGAACGCCATCAAATCTTCCAACGATCCACCGCCTCGGATAAGCACGACAACATCTAACGTGTCGTCATACTCGTTAAAATCTCGAAACGCCGAAACGATGTCATTCACAGCTTGTTCCCCTTGCACCTGCACATGGCGCAAAAGTATCTCAACCCCGGCCCAACGATTGTTAATAATTCGTTTGAAATCGCCATATGCCGCGCTGTCACGCGATGCAATAACACCAATTCGATTAGGGAGAGATGGCAAAATTCGCTTGCGCGATTGGTCAAATAACCCTTCCCCCTCAAGTTTTGCCTTGAGCAGCTCATAGGCCCGTTTGAGCGAACCCTGCCCAACCATCTCCACGCGCTGCACCGTAAAACTGAAACGCCCCGTTTTAGGATAAACACTTGGATAGCCAGTGACGCGAATTTTCATTCCGTCTTCAAGCGGCGTGCGTAAACTAAACACGGAGCTAAAACAACCGAGCGCCGCTCGCTCATCTTTCAAGTCGAAAAATACCCATTTGCCTTGAGATATTTTATATTGCGACACTTCGCCTTCGACAATAAATTCTCCGGTGACTATTCCATTTATCTGTTCGATGAACTCCGAAACGGAAACAGCGCGTATCATACTATACACGGAGCAATAGATGCGTCAACCACTGGATGATTGGCTGAATCAAACCGAACAGAAAAAAGATAAAAAAGAAAAGTAAAATATACCCCCACCGTTCGAGCGCGGCGCGAACACCATGCCACGAATCGGGCAGAAGGGCAAAAAGCACTTTTGAACCGTCGAGTGGAGGGATGGGTACGAGATTAAAAACCATGAGAAGCACATTCGCATACACAATAATTTCCAAAAAGGGCGTCACCACGCTTAACGGAAACAACCGAGCGACCAGAGCAAACGATAGCGCGAGCATAAAATTAGCCGCCGGACCGGCTACTCCCACCAGTGCCGGGCCCCATTTTTGATCGCGTAAATTATAGGGGTTGTATGGCACCGGTTTGGCGTAGGCAAACATAAAACGGCCACCACTGCCAATAAATAAGGCGAGTGGCAACAAAAGAGTGCCAACCGGGTCGATATGCGCGCGCGGATCGATAGTCAATCGGCCTGCATAGCGGGCTGTCGGGTCTCCCATTTTGTCGGCTACCCACCCATGCGCGTATTCATGAATAATCGACGAGGGAATGATGATGAGAAAGTAAAAAATGAGGGAAATATAGTCCATACTTGACAATAACGACTCAATGAGGTATTATGTTACCACCTTGTAGCACGCATAACATGTAACTCGTAACGTTACGCATGAAGCGCTACAGGCCATAAATTTAGTATAACCAATAACCTTTAAACAATCAACTGTATGAGTCGTTCCTGCGCTCTGTGCTCCAAAAACGCCGTTCGTGCCAACAATGTGAGCCACTCCAACATTAAAACCCCTCGCTTGCAAAAGCCGAATCTTCAGCTCATGCACGTAGGCGGTATTTCTATGCGCGTGTGCTCTACCTGCCGCCGCACACTGAACAAGAAAGCGACCGCCTAATGCGAGGATGCTGGTTACAACGTCTATAAAAAACCTACCGTGAGCGGTAGGTTTTTGTTTTGATTTGCATTAAACCATATGAAGCAGCTTGACTAGGGGCGGAAACCTATCCCGTTTGGGTAGGTGGTAAGCCTCACGCCGTGCCCACGGGCACGCCAGATTTTGGCTAACCAAGATTCATTATTAGAGAATAGTTTTGCCGCCCTCTAGCAAACTATTTGTAGTATAGATCTGTAGTTATGCACTGTCAAACTGAGCTGTGCAAAAAATAAAAAACCACCCATACTGGGTGGCTTGTACTTATTCGAGAATACCATTTAGATCAACGTCGTACAAAATTTCTTCCTGTACCAAACGGTAACCAATAATATCTTCCGGTTTGAACCAAATACCTATTTCACGTTCCGCTTCGCTCGGCTGATCAGAGCAGTGCACGAGGTTGCGTACCGCTCGGCCATCAATATTGGAGAGATCATACGAATCAACCGTGAAGTCACCGCGAATGGTGCCAACATCCGACGTGGACGGCTGCGTGTCACCAACTAATTTCTTCACAATGTTGACGGCCTGGTTTCCTTCCCAGATCATAGCCACCACCGGACCGGACGACATGAAACGTACCAGCGCACCAATAATATCCTTACCGTATTCGAGCGCTGATTTCTCTACCGGCATGCCGGCAGCTTCTCTATTTTTAATAGTATTTTCACCTTTCTTAAGGTACCACGCTTCATCTTTTTGGTAATGTGTCCAGAGACGATCAGTGTCGGGTACAAAAAACTTAAGAGCCACCAGCTTGAGGCCGGTGCGTTCAAATCGTTTGATGATTTCACCCACCAGGGATCGCTGCACACCATCAGGTTTGATAATAACAAATGTTCGTTCTTTTTTAGGATGCATACATAGCAAGGTTAATTGGGCTTAGTATAGTAAAAAACAGGGATGTTGTCAAACTAGAACCTCTTCGGCTCGTGAATGCCCGGCAATAACCGAACTTCTTAATAAATCGGAGCGAGACGAAAAACCACATCACGACTGGCTCGATTGTATACGACCAATAAACCGGCTATGATGAAAGAGCCTTCAGTGACCTGCCGATCGTAGCAATACTGTTTGATCGCCTTACGAAGTTTGTATATTTTTGCCGGTGTAATGGCAAGATCATTCGCCAGCTCACCTACACTTCTGGTTTTGACTTCTACAAAATAATAATCACCGCCACGACGGGCGATGATATCAATTTCTCCGGTAGTACAATGATAGTTGCGCTCGATGATGACAAAGTGTTGCCGCTCCAAGAATCGCGTTGCTTGTTCTTCTCCCCACACACCGATTACACCGCGTGTCCCTCCTCCATACGGCATATTAACGATTTGATTTGGGTAAATAACGTTCTCGTATTTCGCGAGCTTTGTTCTCGGCTTTAATCTCCGGTACGCGGCGCAATGTATACCGAGCTATCTTCACACCCCAATACAGTACGCCAACAAGCCATAGAAGCGGCCAAATGCGCCAACTAAACAGCGCGATGCCTTCTTGGCGAAATGAAAACAAAAGAAAACCGATGAGACCCATGGTGATACCGAGGCTGGCGGTTCGGGCGAGCACCACTTTGATGGTGGCATCGTGAAGCACCGAACGGATAATGAGCGCGACAAAACCAATGCAGAGTACAGCTGCAAAACCGGTGATCCACACAGCTCGTACGCCGTGATAGGTAGGATACGGTGCGGTAAACCAGTACGACCAATGGAGAATATTTGTGAAAGACATATTATGAAGCGACTTTTTTAAAGAGTGCGCAATAATGGTACTCCCCTACCGAAAAAATGTCAATTAAACGCAGAGGAAGATCCGCGGTGATTGTTTGTAACGCATCGGGTGTGATCCGTGCGCTATCCGCCGGGCCGATGCCGCCTAATTTTTTCTGCCACTCCACCACGACCAAAAATCCATCGGCTTTGAGTATCCTGATGGCTTCAAGCAACGCGCTGGTTTTATCGTGCAGTATCGACAACACATTTACCATAAAACAACTGTCGAGCGAGTTGTTTGGTACAGGCACTTTGCCCACCAATTCAATATCAGCCCATATGGGCTGCACATTGTCGTATCCTTCGGAACGTACACGGCTTTTGATACTCTCGAGAATATTCTGCACAACTTCCACCGCATATACTACTCCCTGCGCTCCCACAATGCGTGAGGCCGGAAAAACAAAATGTCCGGTGCGCCCACAGCCCAAATCGGCTACACGCATACCAGTCGCTAATTTTATTTTTTCGAAAACAGGATACGGATTGATGAGCGCCGAACCGCTATGAGACATACCGATTTTAAGAGCGGATAAAAAGTTTGCCGATGGTGGCAAAAAGAAAACCTTGGAATAAGTCCGTAATGACCATGAACCCTACAACAATCACGACAATCCCAAGCAATTTATAAAAAAACCGACTCCCCCCGCTCGTACCGAATTTATTTTCAGCCCAGGTATTGATACCAAAATTTTCCAGCACCCACTCGGTCTTGACGATGATACCTGCCCCGACGGCAATCAAGATGAGCCCCACCACGTAGTGCATATCTTTTATTCTTTGTTTACCACGAGCGTGCCGGCAATCATATCATGAAGAGCTTGTTTCTTCTCGGTAAATCCGGCTATGATGTAACCAATGCCGAGCGTAATACCGGAAATAATTTTGGCGAAATAGCGTCCTGTCGCGCGACCAAAGGTAATCCGTCCACCCGACATGTCGGTAACTTTGATGCCTAAAGCGCGCTTACCAAGCGTGGCCTGCTCCGCCGAACTTTCTTGCAGCGCATAGTAGAGCCAGCCGGCCACGAGGCCAACAAGGCGAATAACCACTTCTTGAAAACCGCTCCCGTCATCAGACATTGCACCGGCGACAATAAGGCCATACGCAAACCCCAGTGCCATACTCACGGCGCCAATAATTATTTGGTCGATAAGCATAGCGAGAAAGCGCTTCCAAAACCCGGCATATATATTTGGTTTGGCAGGCACCGGGGTTGATTGTGTTGTAGTTGCCATTGATTGATCCATACAAAAAAGATTTTATAAATGAGTAAACTGAGGGTAGCATAGCACAAACACTATGATATCACAATAGGAATAGTGAACAAAAAACAGCTTTAACGAGCTGTTTTTTCAGTGCGCGGGAGAAGAAATCGAACTCGCTTCGCTCTTGTGGAAACCTTCGGGTTTCCACAAGCCTTCCTCCGCAAGAGAAACCTCCCGGTTTCTCCCTTCCCCGTTCGAATCTTCGCACAAATAAAATAACAGCCGACGGCTGTTATTTTATTTGTGCGCGGGAGAAGATTCGAACTTCCATTCCCTTGCGGGAGCTACCACCTCAAGGTAGTGCGTCTACCA
>CAYTPE010000015.1:0-20064 GCA_964439885.1 uncultured Gammaproteobacteria bacterium | reverse complement strand
ATAGAGTGCTGGGCGGCGGTATACTACCGGCACATAGTGGCCCATAACTTCAAGCCCCACGAGGAGTACACTAACCAGCGCAATAATAATCCACGGCAATGAGCTGAGCAGATGCATATACCCCTGCCAACCAAATTCAGTCATGAGCGGGGCGCGCTGTATACGCGAGACAAAGAAAATAAAGCTCGAGAAAAATACCGTCAGCACAAAAAGTAACACTCCAGCTACAATCACCAAGACCGAACGGGCTACAAAGTACCAGCGAGAACGAGGTATCGCCGTTTCTATCTTGGCTTCGATGAGTGACCGTAAATTGTGTTGTTCATTTTCCATAGGTTATATCAATAGTTTTGCGGAGCATGTCGCGGGCACGTTTGAGACGCACCCCAACGGTGGCGATAGGTATATGCATAATATCGGCAATTTCTTCGTACGTTTTGTCTTCAAAATAGTACAGTACGAGTGGTTCGCGATACTTGGGGCCGAGCGCCGCGAGCTGTTTGGCGAGTTCGGTATTATCTTCGGCTACCAGCAAATCTTCTTCGAGTGAAATAGGGCTTGGGTGCGAAAACTGCATGAAGGTATCGAAGTCAAAGAAGTGTACCGGCTCACGACCCTTCTTTTTAATAATATTAATGAACGTATTGTGCGCGACGCGGTAGAGCCAGGTAGAAAATTTTCGTGTCGTGTCGAAGCTCTGAATGTTGGTATAGGCTCTGAGGAAGACATCTTGGACCGCGTCAATGACATCATCGTAATTATACAAAAATTTAGTGCCATAGCGCACTATTTTATTTTCATACCGTTCCACAAGTGTGTTAAATGCTTGTTTATTTCCTCGTTGCGTTTCCTCGGCGAGCTGTTCATCTGGAGGCACATGATGTTCCATACGCGCGATAATGGTTACATGTAGTAGTACAACAAAAAAGAGCGTTTTATTTCGCTATCATACCATATGATTTGTACGGGGCAAACAAACCAAACAGTTGCGCCGAAAAACAAAAAAGCGCCTTTCGGCGCTTGTGTGTTCCCGTTAGGAGTCGAACCTAAATTTCCGGCTTCGCAGGCCAGTGTCCTATCCATTGAACGACGGGAACAAACCTTCTAAAAGAAACGCCCTCCTGTAGGGAGGGCCTTCAGTGTGCAGAGAGTATAGCACACTATTAATGTAATTTCAAGAGCCGACCCAATTTATCACTGAGCGGTTCGTCTTCTTCGGAGGTATTTTCGGTAACAAAACGGTTCAAATACTGTCTAATAGGACGAGGGTCAAAGTTGAGGAGAGGTACCACCAAACGATGTTTTACCACATTTGAGGCTGAAAAATAGAGATTTTTAACTGCCGGTGGGTTATAGATAATCCAAAATGCTTTGAGTTCTTTGTACGGATAAAATTTTTTCCCCACGATAATGCCGGCTTCCGTAATCGCAAAGTAGACTTGCAACGGAGTTTGCAGCGCATGCAAATATACAATGATGCCAAAAAGCACAATAATAAGCACGAACAGATAGTTCGCCGTCAAAAGGCCGTAGAGCACAACGAGCGTGGCCGCTGCCCCCATAGTTATGTACCACGGACGCTCACGCTGATGTTGCTCATATTCGTTCACCCACCATTCGTATACTATTTTGCCGATGGCGGCATTTTCACGAGACAGATCTTTAGGCATAGAGAAACGCGGAAATTGATTGAGTGGGCAATACAGGACTCGAACCTGTGACCCCTGCAATGTGAATGCAGTGCTCTAACCAACTGAGCTAATTACCCTCGGCCTCCTCTAGGAGAATTCGCGTCTGTTCTGCATGAGACGGTGGTAGTGTAGCACACACTACTCGGTTCGACAATAGTGCGTCGATTGAAAAAATCGCCAACCTATGGTATAATCGCTTTTATATGATTGAGCCACGCATCAATTTATTGCAGCGTAAACCGGACGACCAGTGGGATGAGCAACCTACGGTACACAAAAAAACTTCTCCTAAAAGATGGCTCGCACTAGCTGGTGGTATGCTGGTGCTTTTTTTGCTGATAAAAATTATTTTTTTCCCGACGGGAAAGCAACCGATGGCTTATGGCACTTCCCTGCTCCGACCTTCACACACTAGTTTTTTACAATCGGTAAAGAATTATTTTTTTGACCCATCAAACGTCCTCGATGGGCAGGCCGATGATCGTATCAACATTTTACTTTTGGGCATTGGTGGTGAAGGCCACGACGGGCCGTACCTAACCGACACTGATTTAATCGTGAGCTTGAAACCAAGCACCAAAGAAATTGCCCTCGTCTCTATTCCCCGCGATCTGTCGGTACAAATTCCTGGGCAGGGGTGGCGCAAAATAAATAGCGCCGATGCGTTTGGCGAAGCACTCACACCAGGCGAAGGCGGCGACTATGCTCGTAAAGTTTTTGAAAAAACCTTCAACCTATCTATCCCGTACTATGTCCGGATTGATTTTAAAGCTTTTGAAGAAATAGTGGATGAAGTGGGAGGCGTTACCGTGACAGTCCCCCGGTCATTCACCGATTCACAATTCCCCGGCATGAATCAGTTTCACCAAGAAGACACGTCTTTCCAAACTATCACCTTCACCCAGGGCACCGAAACCATGAACGGCGAACGCGCCCTGCAATTTGCTCGCTCTCGCCACGGTAACAACGGCGAAGGCTCCGATTTCGCGCGAGCGCGCCGCCAACAACTCGTGATTGAAGCGCTCAAACAGAAACTCCTTTCTTCGGAAACGTTTACCAACCCCACCACTATTCAAAATATTTGGAACTCTCTTAATACACACGTTGCCACCAATCTTAATCTTGGTCAGATTTTATATCTGGCGAGCACTGGTAAAGAGTACGCCGTGTCAAAAACGGTCGTGCTCGATAACTCGCCGACTGGTTTTCTGGTTGACAGCATTGGCGATAACGGAGCGTATCTTTTGTCGCCACGTGCCGGTAACTTTGACTTGATTAATAACGTTATTGCTTCGGTATTCACCAGCTCCACGGTAGGTACTTCAGTTTCACTGACGAGCGCCACCACCTCCCCCACTACCATCAGACCAATCGATTTCTCACCCGGCACCACTACTTCGATAGCGGTCGAAATTCAAAATGGTACGTGGCGCGCCGGCATTGCCAGCAAGCTCGGCCAGTCGCTACAGACCAAACAGTACTCTGTAGTCTCGGTAAGTAACGCGGTGAAAAGACCAATTGATCGGACAACAATTTATATAATTAATCCTTTGGTTTCAAGCTCGTCTACTGCCTCTCTTTCGAGCGCCCTTCATGCCCCTGTTTCCACAATCTTGCCAGAATGGCTTAAAGACGAGTATACTAGCCCTGCCGCTCCTTCGAGCACCGCTGGAATCCCTAAATACAGCCGAAAAGACGATTATCTGATCGTCCTTGGCAACGACTATCAAGAATGAAGTGTTTAGAGTTTAGGGCTTAGAATTTAGACTTTCACCTTTTTTGGCTTCTACCGCCACAATTATTGACCACAATCTTCCCGTCGTCGCCCTGGTAGGGCGTGTGAATGTGGGCAAATCAACCCTGTTTAATAAAATGACCGAGAGCCGCCAGGCGCTCGTTTCGGATATCCCGGGCACCACACGCACCCGCAATAGTGGCGAGGTAAGTTGGCGTGGTAAACAGTTTCGCCTCGTTGACACCGGCGGACTGACATTTGACGAAAGCGTACCACTGGAAGACGAGATTATTCATCAAACTGAATTGGCTCTGAAAGAAGCTGATATGATCGTGTTTGTCACCGATATCCAAGATGGGATTCTGCCGCAAGAGAAAGAGCTCGCCAAACGACTTTTGCAAAAACACAAAAATAAACCAATTTTGCTGGTGGCCAACAAAGCCGACAACATGAGCTTTTACCCCGCGGTGCACGACAAAGAGTGGCTGCGGCTTGGATTTGGAGCCCCCATGCCCGTGTCCGCTGCCAACGGCACCAACGTCGGCGATGTACTTGATATCATTTACGGTTTCTTGGGCAAACAAAAACGCCGTCCTAAAAAAATACTTGATTTAAAGCCAATCAAAGTGGCTATTATGGGTCGGCCAAACGTAGGAAAATCATCATTGTTCAACGTACTCATCGGAGAAGAGAGAGTCATTGTAAGTGATATGCCCCACACGACCCGCGAACCGCACGATACGCTGGTGGAAGTTGACGGTGAGCACATATTGTTTGTTGATACTGCTGGTATCCGACGTAAAGCGAAGGTGAAAGGCGAGCTTGAACAAATTGGTATCGGTAAAAGCATCGATACCATGAACAAAAGCGATATTGTACTCTTGGTGCTCGATGCCACTGAGCCAATTACCGATCAGGACCAGCAGCTGGCCGGCTTGCTGCGCGAACACACCCGCAGTGTCATTATCGTCATCAATAAATGGGATAAAGCCGAAGAGAATGACGACTCGTTCCGCAACCAAGTGAAGGAGGATATTTATAAAAAACTTCCCCATGTAAGTTTCGCGCCCATTGTGTTTGTGAGCGCCAAGACGCATTACCGGGTGCACCAGATTTTTCCTCTCATCAAGCAAGCGTGGGAAGAGCGACAGACAGTTATCGATGAAGACAAGCTGAAAGACTTTCTGAAACGTACCACCAAAAAAGTGTTGCCGACGCGGGACAAAGGCGTGCGCCATCCACGCATTGTGGCTATGAATCAGCTCGGCTATAACCCACCGATGTTTGAACTTGTTATCAAAGCCAATACGAGCGTGCATATTTCATATGTACACTATATAGAAAATCAACTACGCCGCGAATTTGGTTTCTTTGCTTCTCCTATAATCATGAAGTTGTCGAAATTGAAACGATTTACTGATCCTCGTCGTTACGGCCAATAACTCCTTAACACCAACAACCATACGCTATTGTAATTTGATACCGGCAGAAAAATATTGTTATAGTATGATAGTGGTAACTGTATGAAATTAATTGTCGGCCTCGGCAATCCAGGCAAAGAATACCTATGCACTCGACACAACGTCGGGTTTATGATCGTCGACCAACTCGCTACAAGCTACAAGCTACAAGCTACAAGCTCCGCAAAGCATAAAGCCGAAATTTTTAAAGGAGAAATCGACGGCAAGCGCGCTATTCTCGCCAAACCACTCACTTATATGAATGAATCGGGTGTCGCGGTGCAGGCGCTACTCAATTTCTATAAACTCACCCCAAACGATCTCATTGTTATTCACGACGATAAAGATATCCCGCTCGGTGAAACGCGCGTGCAACGCGATCGTGGCGCTGCTGGGCACAATGGTGTTGTATCTATTATTGAACACGTGGGAACCAAAAATTTTACACGCATCCGGGTGGGTATTGCTCCCTCCCCCGCGAACGGCACGGAAGCAGCGCCGATCGACAACACAGCCGACTTCGTACTGGGAAAACTTTCTAAAACAGAGCAGACCGTTCTCAAGGCAATCATTGCTCAATGTGTCAAAGAGATTGAAATTTTAGTACATCAATCGTAGCTTATATTTTAATTGGAGGGTGTGTCTTCGCTTACCGCGCTCGGGGTAGCTCATTTCCCCAAAATTACCTACCCACGCTTCAAAAAAGTGTGGGCTTATTTTTCTCATTTTGATGATGTCTGGCAAGCAGAGATATTGGATCTAGTGCAAGCTGGCTGGGACGAAGCCATCGCCGGTGAGTTTGTGACGTGGCGAGAGAGCATATCGCTCGACGCCCTGCTCGATCGTCTGGAAAACGAGGGTATTCATGCTGTAGTGCTCGGCGAAGATCTTTACCCGCGTTTGCTCGCGGAAATAAATGATCCTCCGTTTGTGCTATTCGTGCGTGGTACACTACCCGAGAATGAGCGGCCCACGGTGGCCGTGGTAGGTACACGCAAGCACACCCACTATGGTAAACAAGTAACCGAACTGCTATCGCGAACGCTGGCCGAACAAGGCGTGGTGGTGGTAAGTGGTTTGGCGCTCGGTATTGATGGTATCGCGCATGAAGCGGCCCTAAGCGTCGGCGGCGCTACTGTGGCCGTGCTCGGGTCGGGTGTGGACACATTCACCATTGCGCCGGCCTCTCACCAAAAACTGGCAGAACGGATCCTTGCCGAAGGTGGCGCCGTGCTTTCGGAATACCCACCCGGCTTTGCGGCTACTAGTTTTTCATTTCCTGCCCGCAATCGTATCATCGCTGGTTTGTCGCTTGGAACGCTTGTTACCGAAGCGCCGACAGAATCGGGGGCACTTATCACATTTAAACACGCGCTTGATTATAACCGTGACGTATTTGCCGTCCCCCACCCCATAACCTCCACCACCGGCGCGGGTGGTAACGGACTCATTCGTTTGGGAGCAAAAATTGTTCTTTCGGCCAGAGATATACTCGAAGAATTGCACCTGCAAGATATCAAACAAATTATTTCCAACAACCAATCACTACCCGCCAATCATACTGAAGCTGTACTCTTGCCGTTTTTATCAAAAGAGCCGGTCCATATCGACCGACTCATTAAGCTCAGCGGCATGTCGAGCGCCGAAGTCAACGGTGCTCTCGTGCTCATGGAAATGAAAGGGAAAATTCGCCACGTTGGCGGCATGATGTTTACGCTCCGGGCGTCTTAGATTGGCCCGGGTTTCGTTGTGTACTGGGCTGTACCGTCGTTATCCCAACCAGTTACATCAAAATAAGTATCGGGTGCTGTGGTGGTAGCGATAACTTGTGGTGTTGGTGTCGCGCTCGCAAGTGAGGCAACGTATACAGCACCTCGCTCGGCACCCGGGATGCCCGCGGCGGCGGCGTAAACAATTTTAGTGCCATCAGCTGAAAAGTATACTTCACCGATCTGTGTATAGGCATCAGGAAAAGAAATGGTGTTGAGGAGTTTACCATCCGCGGTTTTTACATGAAGCGCTCGATTTGTATAATCAAGCAGAGCAAGCTTTACTTCTCCCGAAATATTTTGAGTCAGCGCGTACACGAGCTCGTCCGATGTACCTTTGAGCATGGCAGGAACTCCCGTATTCGCGTCGATTCGCACTATCTCTTGCGCTCCAATAGGAAACAGCATATAGCCGTCGTACGATTCGGGGAAGCGTCCGACATACACAAAATTGACGACCGAGCCAACAAAAGCTACCCGCTTGCTGGCACCGAGGAGTGGCCATGGTAAATCAAAAAGATTGCGATTATCGTTGTAGACACTCAGTTTTTTCCCATCAGCGCTTTTGCGCAATGTCAACGCAGCTGTACTGCTCGCTCCGGTCGGTAGCTGCAGGGTTTGATTTGGTGTGGTAGCAGTTTTGGCGGCAATGGTCGTTACCGTGGTACCAAGTAACGCATCGGGCACTACTGTCATTGTGGCTGTTCCCGACCGATTTGTCGACTGTCGTCTGGTATAGGTAAGGCTGCCCACAAGGATGAATACGAGAACCACGAGCACAATACCGAGCAAAGCTTTTCTTGTCATAAAAAAGTAGTAAGTTGGATATATACTATTCGTACCACGCCACGCGCAATCCGTCAATGTACAGCTACCGGTATATGATTCTCGACCGCAGAAACCGTTAGAAGATTGACATTTTTGATATTTCACGTTAAAATGGACTGTATCTATGAAAGCACTTCTCATTGTTGAATCGCCTACCAAGGCCAAAACCATCACCAAATTTTTAGGTAAGGGCTTTATCGTTAAGTCCTCTTTTGGCCATGTGCGCGATTTGCCTAAAAGCAAACTCGGAGTTGATGTGGAGCATGAATTTGTACCACATTATATTGTCAGCCGCGACAAAACTAAAGTAGTTAAAGAACTCAAAGACGCTGCTAAAAAGGTAGATGAAATCTATTTCGCGACTGATGAGGACCGTGAAGGAGAGGCCATTTCCTATCATTTAGCGTATCTACTCGACATTGACCCGGCTGCGGCAAAACGTATTACTTTTCACGAAATTACCAAATCGGCTATCAGTGCGGCAGTAGAGCACCCTCGTTCACTCGACCTTCATCTCGTGGATGCCCAGCAAGCGCGCCGTGTACTCGACCGTTTGGTAGGCTATAATCTTTCCCCATTCTTATGGCGAAAGGTTGCCAAAGGCTTGTCGGCCGGACGTGTGCAGTCGGTAGCGGTACGTTTGGTGGTGGAACGCGAACGTGAAATAGAAAAATTTAAACCAGAAGAATACTGGACTGTTGAAGGGCACTTTACCACAAGCGTAGAGACTGGCACTCCATCAGCGGAATTTGAAGCCAAACTAACGAGCATCAAGGGTGAAAAGCTCGACAAGATGGATTTGAAAAATAAAGAGCGTGTTGACGAGATTACACAAGCGCTTGCGAACGCCACCTACGCTATCCGCTCCGTGGACGAAAAGAAAACCAAGCGCTCCCCATCCGCACCGTTTACCACTTCAAGTCTGCAGCAAGAAGCTAACCAGCAGCTTGGTTTTTCGGCCAAACAAACCATGCGTTTAGCTCAACAGCTGTATGAAGGTGTAGACGTGGGCACCGAAGGTTCGGTTGGTCTTATCACCTACATGCGTACTGATGCGGTTAACCTATCCGAAAAATTTACCACCGACGCCTTCGCGCTTATTGGCGAAGCGTACGGCAAGGCGTATCAGCTCACTTCTCCCCGCGTATTTAAAAATAAAAATAAAAACGCGCAAGAAGCGCACGAAGCCATCCGCCCAACCGAAGCCAGCCGTACACCCGAACTCATGAAGCCGTACCTCGACAAAAATCAATGGCGTCTGTACGATCTCATCTGGCGCCGCGCTGTCGCCACACAAATGGCCGATGCCGAGCTCAACGCCGCCTCCATTGATGTTGCTTCGCACAACGACTATATCTTCCATGCCACCGGCCAGACCGTGGTGTTTGATGGCTTTCTTAAATTATATCCGGAAAAAAGCAAAGACACTCTCTTGCCAAAAGTGACCGTTGGCGAAAAGGCAGACTGCATCACGCTCACTCCTGAACAGCACTTTACCGAACCGCCGGCTCGCTATAGCGATGCGACGCTCGTGAAGGCTCTCGAAGAGTTTGGTATCGGGCGCCCATCTACTTACGCTCCAACCATTGCCACTATTGAAGACCGTGGTTATGTAGAACGAGATGATAAGAAAAAACTGCAACCAAAAGAAATCGCTTTCTTGGTCAACGATCTATTGGTTGAGCATTTCCCTCAGATTGTGGATTATCAATTTACCGCTCAACTCGAAGAAAATCTCGATGAAATCGCCCGCGGCGAAAAAGATTGGCAGCCGATTATTGCCACCTTTTATCATCCGTTCAAAGAAAATTTGGACAAGAAAGACGCTGAACTAAGCAAAAAAGCCATTACCGAAGAAAAGACTGATGAAGTGTGCGATAAATGCGGCAAACCAATGGTAATTAAGATGGGTCGCTTTGGTAAATTCCTGGCCTGTTCTGGCTACCCAGAGTGCAAAAACACCAAACCGCTCCCTGGAACGAAAGAAGCTGAAGCGGAAAGAGCTCAACCGGAATTAACCGATGAAAAATGTGAAAAATGTGGCAACCCGATGGTGCGACGTATGGGTCGGTATGGGCCATTTCTCGGATGTTCGGACTATCCCAAGTGTAAAAATATCAAAGGCATTGAAATCAAAGTTAACTTGAAATGTCCTAAATGCTCAGAGGGTGATGTGGTAGAAAAACGCAGCAAACGCGGCAAGCTGTTTTACGGTTGCAATCGTTACCCCAATTGCGACTTCGCACTTTGGGACAAACCCACTGGAGAACTCTGCCCCGAAAGCAATGACCCGCTCGTATTTGCCGCTAAAGGCGCGATAAAGTGCAGCAACAAAGGGTGCGGTTATATCAAAAAAGCTGCTCCCACCTCGGATGAGGCCTAGACCCGCTCCTCACACATCTTCCTAACCCTTCTCAAGAGAAGGGTTATTTATTACTTGTCAATATTAAGCGAGATGGCTATAATGAATTAATATGGCTTACCGAATCAATATCCCCCCAGAAATTAGCATTAACGATGTTGTCGGACTGGTGAAGCGTTATGCCCGCCCAAGCGAGCTTGATTTGCTGTGGCTTGCCTACGAAGTAGCCGATCGAGCGCACCATGGTCAGCTCAGAAAGTCAGGCATTCCCTACATCGTACACCCCCTCTCGGCGGCCTACATTCTCGCGAGCATGCGCATTGACGCGGCGATCGTTGTGGCCGCGCTCCTCCACGATGTGCCTGAGGATACGGATGTCACCTTGGAAGAAATCGAAAAAGATTTTGGCCCAGACATTGCCGGCATGATTCGTGGTATTACGAAGCTTGGCAAACTCAAATACCGCGGTGCCGAGCGATACATCGAGAATTTACGCAAGATGTTCGTTGCCATGGCCGAAGACGTGCGCGTCATGATCATCAAATTCGCCGACCGCATCCACAATCTCATGACACTCGAAGTGCTTGAAGAAAAAAAACGCTATCGCATTGCCCTCGAAAGCTTAGAAATTTTCGCTCCTATTGCCCATCGTCTCGGCATGGGTGAATTCAAAGGCTTGCTCGAAGACCTATCATTCCCGTATGTGTATCCCAAAGAATTCGCGCGCGCTAGAGACATTCGTGATCGTTTGTTTGTGGATGGCGAAGCATATATTCAGCGTGTGCTCGATCTGGTACGCAGAGAATTACGGGACGCCAACATTCGATATAAAGACGCCCACGGTCGCAAAAAACAACTCTATAGTTTTTATCAAAAACTTGTCAAAAAGGATTGGCAAACCGATAAAATTTACGACATTATTGCCTTTCGAATTATTGTTGATGACATCGCCGATTGCTACGCGGCACTCGGCATTATTCACAAAACATGGCGACCGCTCAAGGGCCGCATTAAAGATTACATCGCGCAGCCCAAACCCAATGGCTATAAATCCCTGCACACCACAGTGTTTGGCCCGGAAGGAAAAATTATTGAATTCCAAATTCGCACGCAAGAGATGCACAGCGAAGCCGAATACGGTGTGGCGGCGCATTGGCATTACGACGAACGTGGTATGAAGCTACCCGCGCGTGACGTGGTGTGGGCAAAAGAACTCGCGCAAATTCAAAAAGATATTCTTATGAATTTGACTGATCTTGAACAAATGAAGGTTGACTTCTTCCATAACCGTATCTTCACCTTCACCCCGCGAGGAGACGTGATTGATTTGCCGGAAGAAGCCACTCCGGTTGATTTTGCCTACAGCATACACTCCGATATCGGTAACACCTGCACTGCAGCGCGAGTGAATGATCAGTACGTCAGCCTCGACACACCACTCAATAGCGGTGACGTTGTGGAAATTATTGTTGATAAAAACCGCAAAGGCCCCAGCCCTGATTGGCTCAAAACGGTCAAAACCCACCTCGCTCGTAGCCACATAAAAAACAGCATGAAAACCAACGGCATTAATGAATGGATTAAAAAGTTCTTGCCTCACAAAAAAAGCGCACAATAATCTGGCGCTTAAAAAACCGGCTCTTAGGGAGCCAGTTTTTTTATTAATTCTTCCAGTTCATCATGGGAAAAATACTCAACGATGATAGTGCCTCTATCAGGGCGACCCGATACGCGGACTTTCGCTCCGAGCGCTTCACGTAGACGTTGTTCAAAGTATTTGAGATTCGCGTTCGGCGCTGCCATGGACACCGGTTTTTTGATAGTTTGCGCGGTGTGCTCTAGTTCACGAACAGTTATCTTCTGTCCAAGCATCGAGGCGAGCAGGTCGAGCTGTTGTTCCTTCTTTTCAATACTAAGCAGGGCTCGAGCTTGTCCGGTGTTAATCTTACCGGCAACCAGCGCTTCACGAATCTCTTCCGGCAGTTCAAGCAGTCGCACCATATTGGCAATTGCCGAACGGCTTTTGCCGACTTTGTCGGCTATCTGCTGCTGGGTAAGGCCAAATTCTTCAGCCAACCGTTTGTAGGCGAAGGCTTCTTCGATTGGATTGAGGTCTTCGCGTTGAATGTTTTCGATAAGTGCGATTTCCAATTTCTTTTCTTCGGCAATTTCTTTCACGATCACTGGCATCACGGTGAGTCCAGCGAGTCCCGCCGCGCGCCACCGACGTTCTCCGGCGATAATCTCATACCCCCCATCGGTTCGTTCGGATACTAAAATCGGTTGCAAAATACCGTGCTCTTTAATTGACTGCGCGAGCTCGGCCAATTCTTCGTCCTTAAATTGCCGGCGCGGCTGGGCTGGGTTCGGTTGTATGTCGCTGTGGGGCACTGTCCAAATTCGTTCGGTTTGCGCGCCGCCGGTTTGCAAGGTCGTTTTGTGGCGACCATTTACGGTTGGTGTGATAAGGGCACCGAGGCCTTTGCCTAATGACATAGAAAAAGTAGGAATTAGCTTGTAGCTTGTAGAAAATACCACAAGCTACCAGCTACAAGCTAATTCCTTTCAAAATAATCCAATATTTCCCTCCCAAGCCGTTCGTACGCTTTTGCTGCTTTGCCACTTGGTTCGTAATGAAAAATACTTTTGCCAAAACTCGGCGCTTCGGCAAGGCGAACGGTACGCGGAATGACCGACCGGAATATATTGTTGGGGAAATATTTGTACAGTTCGTGCATGACTTCTTCGGAAAGTTTATTGCGACTGTCAAACATGGTCACCACCGCCCCGAGCACCTCTAAATTCGGTTTGATGTGATCCCGAACGAGCTCAATCGTCTTAAGCAATTGCCCAAGCCCCTCGAGCGCGTAATATTCTGCCTGCACCGGGATAAGAATCTTATCCGCCGCGACGAGGCCGTTGAGGGTCAGGAGCCCAAGCGAGGGTGGTGAATCTATAATAATATAATCGTACGCATGTTTTACTTCTGCCAAAATATCGGCCAGCTTCATTTCTCGTCCTTCCACATTCACGAGCTCAACATTCGCGCCAGCCAAATCTTGCGTGGCAGGCACTACTCGCAAACCGGCGTGTGGTGTATTCACCACCACATCGTGCAGCCGATGCTGCGCCATGAGAGCGTGGTACAAACCCTTATCAAGTTCTTGATATTTGATACCGAGCCCCGACGTAGCATTGCCCTGCGGGTCGAGATCAACGAGAAGCACAAACTTACCCGCTTCCGCGAGTGCCGCAGCGAGGTTTACGGCAGTGGTGGTCTTCCCCACTCCACCTTTTTGGTTTACGACAGAGATGATGACGGGCATAAATAAAATCCAGATATACAGATACCATCCAGATCAACGGATGCCGATTCGTATCTGTAAATCTGGATTCATCTGTGTATCTGGATTTAGTATATCACATCATTGACAACCGGCCAATGTTTTTGTAGAATAGCCCTACGTTTTTGGCGTACAATTAAGCCCAGATGGCGGAACTGGTAGACGCACGGGACTCAAAATCCCGCGACCTCACGGTCATGAGAGTTCGATTCTCTCTCTGGGCACATATGACTAACATCCCACGTGGTACCTATCGCCACTACAAAGGCAATTTGTACCAGGTAGTAGACGAAGGCAAAGACCACGAAACACTTGAAGACGTGGTTATTTATCGTGCTTTATACCACAGTGAATTTGGCGACCGAACTATGTGGGTTCGGCCAAAAAAAGATTTTCTTGAACGTGTTGTGCTCGATGGCGTTTCGACTGAGCGCTACAAGTATCTCGGCCCACTACCAAAGCAACGATTAATTGGTAAACTACTCGCGGTAAGCTATTTTGACCTACTTATCTTCTTGACCGCAGCCATTCTTCTTCTGGGAGTTTTTGTTATTGTACGCGATTTCCGTGATCCAGGTTTTTTCTTTGCCGTACACAAATACTTAGGGTGGTTTATTGTTACGCTCTTCAGTCTGTGTATTTATGGTATTGGTTACGCTCGGTTCGTGGGTCCGTGGCTTCTCAAAACAAATTATTATACTATTAAAACACCAGCGTTACCAGAAAAGATTCGCATTGCTGTGATAGCGGATTTACAGGTAGGCGACCATAAACGCTCTGAATGGATAGAAAAAGTAGTCGAGCGTATCCAAAAGCAAAAACCAGATCTTGTTCTTATCGCGGGAGATTTGGTGAGCAATGAGCTGAATCCGGAAGACGAAAGCGTGTATCTTGAACCACTAGGAGAGCTTACAAAAGAATATCCTGTGTACGCGGTGCTCGGGAACCACGATTACGGTATTGGTCTTCTTTCTGGGGGTGTAGCTGTGCGAACGCAGGATAAATCAGACGAAGTGCGAGCACGCTGTAAACTTTTGGGAATACACCTTTTAGAGAATGCCTTTGAAAAATGTACTGTTAAAAATCAAACTATTACTATTTTTGGAGTAGATGATGAGTGGGGTGGAAAGCCAAACTATGCTGCGCTTAAAGAATGGAACACAAACCAGCCGATCATCCTTTTGGCCCATAACCCCGACGCTATTTTAAGCTGGCCAGTGCACTTGCCAAAGCCGACTTTGACTGTCGCAGGGCACACCCACGGCGGACAGCTCAAAATTCCGTTTATTGGGCCGATCGGTGACGCATATTTAAAACTACCGAAAATCTTTTATAAAGACGTTCATGAATACAATGATTCACCGGTCTTCGTGACAACAGGCGTGGGTGAATCACTTGGTCCTTTTCGTATGGGCGTAAAGCCGGAAGTAGCGATAGTGGATGTCGGTAAATAAAGTTTTATATCGATAAATTAAAACCCGCCCCATACACAGGGCGGGTTTTTTCTAACTGGCAAGTTGTGTATCGCTTTCGTCTTCGAGTTCTCTTGCGCACTGAACACATGTCTCTAAATGCGCTCGTACCGCGTCGCCTTGATTCGCCCAGATATCACTGGCTTCCGAGCCAAACGATAGTATGGTCATAAGTTCTGGCTTGATGTGGCCAGTGTTGTCTAAAACTTTAGATACATCGACTACCTCAATAAGTGATGGCTTGTTTCTAGGTCTATCCATATATATGAGTAACTACTTATGGTCTTAACCGCCCGATTGTTCGGGGGAACGGAATACACTCGCGAATATGTTCGGCCCCCGATATCCAACGCACCAAACGCTCGAGGCCAAAGCCAAAGCCAGAATGCGGCACGCTGCCAAACCGGCGGGTATCAAGATACCATTCGTAGTCTGCCTGATTCAAACCTTCTGCTTTAATGCGTTCCATGAGAATATCGATATTTTCCTCACGCTGCGAACCACCCGCGATTTCGCCACCGCCTTCGGTAGCGATAAGATCGGCATTCAAGACTATTTTATCATTGCTCGGATCGCGCTTCATATAGAATGGCTTAATTTCTTTGGGCCATTTTTCGATAAACACCGGTACGGCCGAGTCTTTTGTCAGCAGCCCTTCATCATCATTGCCGAGATCCTCGCCATACTTGATATCTGAACCAAGTTCGTGCAGTTTTGTAATTGCTTCATCATATGTGTAACGTGTAAACGGCGCATCCGCTTTCTGGAGCGCTTCGATGTTGCGCTCAAGAATGGCAAACTCTTCTTTACAGTGTTCAAGACAATAACGAACGACGTAGCGCACCAAACCCTCTTGAATATCGAGGTTTTCTTTGTGCTCCACATACGCCGCTTCGGCATCCATCATCCAAAATTCGGTGAGATGTCGTTTTGTCTTACTTTTTTCAGCACGGAAAACCGGCCCAAAATCATAACAACGTCCCACGCTCGCGATGGCGGCTTCGATATAGAGCTGACCGGATTGGGACAAATACGCTTCGCCAAGATCAAAGTACGGTACGGCAAATAAAGTGGTCGTGCCTTCGCACGCGTTCGGAGTAAACTCGGGCGAATCAACACTGATAAATTTTTGCTCGTGCAAATACGCGTGCATCGCGGTTTTGATAGCATCACGAATGCGCAGAATTGCCCATTGGCGTTTACTGCGTAGCCACAAGTGACGGTGATCCATGAGAAAATCCGGCCCGTGGTCTTTGAGGGCGATCGGATAGTTGACGGCGTTATTGAGCAATTCGAAGTTGGTTACTTGCAGCTCATACACACCTTCACGTTTCGGATGTTTGGCAACGGTACCGGTGACAATGATGGACGATTCCTGACCGGCTGTTTCAATTTGTTGCCAAATTTCGTCCGACAAACTGGCCTTGGCAGCCACTGCCTGCGTCCACCCTTGTCCGTCACGAATTTCGATGAAATAAATCGGGCCACTGCTGCGTTTGTTATAGAGCCAACCCTGAACGGTAACTGTTTCTCCTACGTGTGATGGAAAATCGGTGATGAATGTATGCATATAATACATGAATCATGATACAAATAGCATGATACATTTATATATCTCGTGCTATCTGCCCCATACCTCGTGCAGTATCGTACTCTTTTCCGCTTAAATAAGCAAGATTTTTGGCTTCCACTGCTGGACAGAACCTAATTTTTAGGCTATACTCACTATATATGACCCACAACCAACCCTCCGCTACCACGTTTTTTTCGCTACCGTTAGCCCCAAAATTGCAGCGAATTTTAGAAACTCATCAGTATATTACCCCGACTCCCATCCAACGGCAAGCGATTCCGCACGCTCTGGAAGGCAAAGATATTGTGGGCATCGCCCAGACCGGCACGGGCAAAACGTTGGCCTTTGGCCTGCCGATGCTGCAACGCTTGGCTGCTCATGGTGGCCAGGGCCTGGTGCTACTCCCTACTCGTGAATTGGCCATACAAGTAGACCAGACGCTTCAGAAAATCGGCAGTCAGCTCGGACTCAAAACCGCAGTACTTATTGGTGGCGCGCCCATCGGCCGACAAATTCAAGACCTGCGCCGTCGACCGCATATTATCGTTGCCACTCCGGGTCGTTTGGCTGATCACATGGAGCAAAAAACGGTTGACCTCAAAGGAATTAAAATTGTCGTCCTCGACGAAGCCGACAGAATGTTCGATATCGGATTTGCTCCTCAGATCAAACGTATTCTGGCAGCTGTTCCCAAAGAGCGTCAAACACTCCTCTTCTCCGCTACCATGCCTACGGACATCGCTGAGCTTGCCGCCCACTATATGAAGCTGCCGCTACGCATTGAGGTGGCACCAGCCGGCACGGCAGCCGCGCGGGTCGAACAAGAAGTTTTCATTGTGAGCAAAGAAATCAAGATGCAACTGCTCGACAAAATTCTCGCCGATACGCCTGGATCAATCTTGGTCTTTTCCCGTACCAAACACGGTGCGCGTAAAATCGCGGCGCAAATACGTCACATGGGGCATACCGCTGTGGAAATGCACTCCGATCGATCGCTCGCGCAACGTCGAGCTGCTTTGGAAGGCTTCAAACGTGGCACCTACCGCATTCTCGTGGCTACCGACATTGCCGCTCGCGGTATCGACGTCACCGGTATCTCTTTAGTTATCAATTACGATTTACCCGATAATTCCGAGGACTACGTGCATCGCATTGGCCGAACTGGACGAGCTGGCATGACCGGACGCGCAATTTCGTTTGCTACACCCGATGAACGCAATGATATTCGTCAGATCGAAAAACTGGTCCGCAAATCACTGGCCGTTCTGCCCCTCCCCGTGCTTCCTCCTCGTCGCACGCCACCGACAAGGCCAGCTTTTACGAATCATGCGCACAGTGAGCCGACCCATCGAGGACGTAGCCGCTCACGCCACACAGCAGGGCGCCGTTTTCGTCATTAAACTTTTTTCCTTGCTCCTCCGGTAGGGCTCGAACCTACAACTTCTGCATTAACAGTGCAGCGTTCTACCATTGAACTACAGAGGAATGTACCTGTTACTCAATAAAAACCCCGCCTTTTCTAAGGGCGGGGTTTTGGTGTGTATCAATTGCAAAACGCGCCCTAGGGGGTAGGATTGATAGTGTTGCTATTATTATTGAAGACGCGTTTTGTCATAGTTTTCTTACTATACCTGACTGCCAATTACCTGTCAAATACCTTTGCCTGCACTATTTTTAATTTTAAAATTTTCACTTTTAATTAAAAAGGCCCCTCTCTCGAGAAGCGCTCTATAGGTACCTTAGCATAGATACTACGCTACGCAAACAGCTTATCCACAATTCGCCAATCGGGAAGCTTTTTTTGGCTATGATAAGCCAAAAAATTATACAGCACATCGCTGGTGCGTTTTTTTTGCTCCGTGTTTTGAATCGAAAAGGCACCCCAAGCCGCCTTCATCATCATACGTAGGATCTGCATATCTTCTGGCGCAAGAAGTGTGTGGAATGTGGTTTGCTCAGAAGGCTGAATACAGCGGCTGTGCACCACCCCTCCGTGAGCACTATCAAAAAAAGCGGGCTCGTTCTCGTGGCGGGCACCGCACACCAGGCATTGTTCTAATTCTGGTTTAAAGCCAAGTAAGCTGCCGAGCTTAAGGGCGTACTGCGCCGCCCATTCGATACGCACTTCGGACGTGTCTGTGAGATTTTGTAAAAAACTAGCGAGAAGTGGGAAGATGCGTTTTTCCGGCTCCCCCACCACAATGAGCGCACTCGTCACATCGAGAGCGTAGCGGGCTATAGAGAGCTTAGACAGATCACTTCTGAGCGCAAAGTATGATTCTTCGATATAGGCAGTAGTGAGATGGTCGATCTCTTTGCCACTCACAATTTCCACATCGACTACGGCAAACGGCTCCAAAGCAGCAGCGTTTTTGGCGAGTGGTTTTTTTATGCCGCGCGCCAAAACTTCTACCATTCCTCTCTCTTCGGTATACAGACTGATCAGTTGATCATACTCGCGGAAATCGCTGCGTTTGAGCACTATGGCAAGCATACCAAACTTATTTTTTTCTTTTCTGTAAATACCCTTCCAAAATAATCATGGCCGCTCGCTCGTCGCGCGATACCCCGCCGCCCACGGCGTCGGCCTGCTGTGAAGAAAAACGTTCATCAAAATAATCAACGCTTGCCTGCGTGGCTTTCTGCAGCTCAAACACAAACTTTTGCACTCGTTCGGTATTCTTGTTCTCATTGCCCTTCAAATCAAGCGGAAACCCCACCACGATGTGCTGAATGTGTTCATCATTCACGAGCTTGGCCACTTCTTTCACTTTGGCTTCCATACTTTCTTTTTCCACGAGTCCGTACGGCAAAACCACGCCGAGCGTCGTGTCGGCCCAGGCGAGCCCGAGTTTCTTGGTTCCAAAATCGATGGCGAGAATGTGCATGTGAACGTATGTGGTATTTAGTATCTTGTATCTAGTATACCCACTAAGTCGCCGCAATACAAAGTACAAAATACAAAATACTAGCTACACGATTCACGCTTTTTCACCCGGCCTCCGTGTCGCCACAATATTCCCCGTCTCCGTAATGATTATGGTATGCTCAAAATGAGCCGATAAACTACGATCGCTCATGCGTATCGTCCAGCCGTCATCCATGGTTTCCACCTGCCAGCTGCCGAGGCTAATCATCGGCTCAATGGCGATAATCATGCCCGGGACAAGCTTGATGTTTTCGAGTAATTTGTCGTAATAGTTGGGGATATAGGGCTCTTCGTGCACCGCGGCACCAACACCATGGCCAACCAAATCGCGCACGATACCATACTTTCCTTGCGATTTCACGTAGTTCTCTACTGCCTTACCAATACTCGCCACACTGTTTCCCGGCTTGGCAACTTTGATAGCTTCTTCTAACGCTTGCTGCGTGACATTCAAAAGCTTCTGTGTCTTCTCTGGAATTGTGCCGACAGCAACGGTAATAGCGGTGTCACTTATCACCCCCCGTGTCGCCCTACCATCATCGTCACGTTTTGATTTGACATTTGACATTTGTAATTTGGCATTTTTATATGGGAATTCCATTCCAATATCAATCGTAAAAATATCTCCTTCTTTGAGCAGTACATACTTTTTGGGAATGCCGTGCACGAGTTCTTCATTAATAGACGCGCAAATGGTAGCCGGGAATGGCCGATCGGCTACGTGTGTGCGGTAGCCCTTAAAGGCAGGGCGTCCGCCAGCTTTACGTATGAGCTTTTCGGCCAGCTGGTCAATCTGCCATGTAGAAACGCCCGGTGTGCAGGCAGCTGCCAGCTGCTCAAGGATTTCGCCCATGAGCTTGCCGTTTTCGATCATCTGTTGAATTTGTTGTGGCGTTTTGAT
>CAYTPE010000014.1:1373-20152 GCA_964439885.1 uncultured Gammaproteobacteria bacterium | reverse complement strand
GTGCGGAGCTATGATGGCAGTAGTGTATGATGAAAAAATATAGTCGCATTTTTCGAGTGTTTATCAATAACGCTTTTTCGTACGAAGCACAGTATCGTCGCGATACGATTCTCAAAATGATCGTCAACCTCCTTTGGGTTGGCATGTTTTTTACTGTTATTGAAGTTATCTTTTCACAGACTAACGCGATTGCCGGTTGGAGCAAACCGGAAGTATACCTCATGACTGTTTTTTGGATCATGCAGGACGAGCTGTGGGTTACTTTTTTTGGATCGAATCTTCCATATATTTCAGACATTATTGTTGAGGGCGACATGGATCTAATGATAATTAAACCGATATCAACGCTCTTTTTAATTAGTTTTCAGAAGCTACTCACACGTGGCTTCTATCGCTTTCTCACACAGATTTTGATTTTGGCGTGGCTACTCCACCGCTTTGCATTTTCCATTACACCTTTGAGGGCTCTTACAGGGGCATCCCTTCTACTGGTGGCCGTCTGGGTGAATTACTCAATTTCATTGGTTTTAAACACACTTAGCTTTTGGTTTGCTCGTATCGAAAATATCAATGCCGTACACGCATATCTCACATCCCTCGGAAAGTACCCGGTGTCGGTATGGCCAAAGGCGGTGCGTGTACTGCTGCTCTCAGCAATTCCCATGGCCTTCTGCGCATATATTCCGGTGGCCACGCTCGTCGGCCGCTGGCCGTGGTATGGAGTGCTATACGCATATATACTCGCTGGACTTTTGTTCTTTTTGGCAGTACAATTTTGGCGCTTTGCGCTTAAACGCTATTCGAGCGCATCAAGTTAATCTGTCTCAATCTCATGTCTAAGTATTGGTACATTTTTAAAATGAGCCTTACACGAGCGCTTACCTATCGTATGGGCTTTGTCATCAATCGCATACGCAATCTCATGGTGCTACTTTTATTTTATTCGCTCTGGACGGCGCTCACAAAAAATAGTACGACATTTGCCGGCCTTACCAGAGACGAGCTTGTTGCTTACGTGTTTATTGTACATATCTTTCGATCGTTTGTATTTGGTTCAGAGAAAATGACCGTTGCGGAAGAAATTACGACGGGCGCATTTTCTACTTACTTGGTAAAGCCCTACAGTCACTTTTGGCACTCGTTTATGCAGGAGCTCTCTGACCGCACACTACAAGGAATATCCGCGGTGCTTGAAGTGTTTGGTATAGTCGTCATTGGTAAAATTCCACTTCATGTACACATTTCCGCTTCACAGCTTTGGATTGCACTTATAAGCTTGCTTGTCGGCTTCGCGCTCTATTTTTTGCTATTTTACAGTATCTGTATGGTGGCATTTTGGTCACATGAAATATTTGGACCTAACTTTTTGTTCAGTTGGTTTATCAGTTTTTCTTCCGGCTCGTACTTTCCGCTTACTATTCTGTCACTGAGTCTATACAAGTGGTCGTTCGCACAGCCGGGGGCAATTCTTATTTTTTTACCTGTGATGCATGTGGTATCGCAAAGCAACACAACACCAGCCTGGCAAATACTGGCAATGCAGGGCGGATGGCTTGCGCTCGCCATTTCGCTCGTAGTGATTTTGTGGCATCGCGGCATACGTCGCTACAGCGCTGAAGGAATATAACCATATGAAAAAATATTGGCGCGTTTGGAAAAAATTAGTCGAAAACTCTGTAGCAATATACGCGGGGACTCTCGTAGATTCGATAAGTTTTTTTATTGGCAAAGCGGTTCGTTTTGGTTTTCTCTACCTTATGGTTGTGTCACTTTTTCATTTTTCCTCTTCGTTTGCTGGTTACACCCGCTACGAAGCACTGCTCTTTTTTGTTACTTTCAATTTGGTAGACATTTCGTCTCAAGCGCTCTTCCGAGGAATTTATTTATTCGTGCGCGATGTTACCACTGGTAATTTTGATTTTTCACTTGTCAAACCTTTGAACCCGCTCTTTTATGTTCTTTTCAGACGCACCGATATTTTGGATATTGCCTTTCTCGTACCACTAATTGGCATTTTCTGGTGGGTTATACAAAAATTGCCTGAACCAGTACACGCAGGTGATGTATGTGCCTATATCGCACTTTTTGCAGTTGGCTTTCTCATTATTACGGCTATTCATATTCTGGCTGCTGTCGTGACTCTCTGGACGCTTGAAAACGACAACATTATATGGATCTATCGACGAACACTTATTGCCACAACCCTGCCACCAGAAATTTTTTCTTCAGTGTGGCAATTCATCTTTACCTATTTTTTACCAATTATGCTTATCGTTTCACTACCGGTAAAAGGTCTCTTACATATTCTTACACCGACATACCTTATACACTCCTTAATCGTAGCCGCTGGATTTTTTGGTGGATCCCTGATACTGTGGCATCATAGCTTGAAACATTATTCCAGCGCTTCGAGTTAATATGAATAAAGTCTACGCTATTATCCAAACCGCCTGGCAACGCCAGCTCGCCTATCGTTTTACCATGGCCGCGTACCGCATTGGTGAAATTCTTGAAGTGCTTTTTCTCATTGTGATGTGGAGCGCGCTATACGAAAACAGGCCAATCATCAGCGGCTATACTCTGCCGGAAATGCTCACCTATGTACTCATCGGTAACTTGGTGAGCATCGTAACGCGTAATTTTATTATTTCAATTGTCACCCGTGACATCCACGAAGGGGGACTATCTCTTTTTCTGGTTAAACCTATTACCTACCTGCGCTACGCGTTTATCCGTGAACTTGGGCGTGTTACGTTGCCCACCGCACTGTCAGTAACCACACATCTTTTGGTAATCGCCTGTTTTAGCAATCGGATACTATTTAATACCGACGCGCGTGTGCTCACCATTTTTTTGCTTATGGTGATCCTGGCCTTTTTTCAGGAACTCATGCTTTCGTTCATTGTCGCTCTGGTATGTTTTTGGACGCACGAAGTGGACGGTCTCTATAGCGCTATTGATCGGCTAAAACGCTTCATATCAGGCAGCTACTTCCCTCTTACACTGTTGCCGCCACTCTATGTTAAAGTAAGTTTACTTTTCCCCTTCGCGTACGCCTTTTTCGTCCCCACACAACTTTTTTTGAATAAAATGACTGTCGCGGAAGGTCTCTATGGTCTGGGGGTGCAAATTGTGTGGCTTGCATTACTCTATGGACTAATCCAGCTGGTGTGGTATAAAGGAATACGAAAGTACGAAGGTGTGGGAATTTAAATTACAAGACTAAACAATTAACAATTATCAATTAACAAAGCGATATGGGAATTATCGAAGTAACAAACCTAAGTAAAACATACGAATACTACAAGAAGCAAGCGGGGCTCTGGAATTCGGTCAAGAGCTTGTTCCATCGTGAAAAGCTCTTTACCCAGGCAGTAAAAGACATTCATTTTAGCATTGCCGAAGGTGAACTGGTGGGATTCCTTGGGCCAAACGGTGCCGGCAAAACGACCACCCTAAAAATGCTTTCGGGCATTATCTACCCGAGTGGCGGCACGGCAACCGTACTCGGCCACACGCCATGGAAGCGTCAACCTGAATTCCAGAAGCAATTCGCTTTAGTTATGGGGCAAAAAAACCAACTGTGGTGGGATCTGCCGGCCATGGAAAGCTTTATTTTGAACAAAGAAATTTACGAAGTACCGGAAAAACAATTTCAAGCGACCCTATCTGAACTTACCGAACTTCTGGATATCAAAGATATATTGGATATACCGGTACGTAAATTATCGCTTGGTCAGCGCATGAAGTGCGAGCTCTCTGCCGCACTGTTGCACTCACCCAAGGTACTCTTTTTAGACGAGCCAACCATTGGTTTGGATGTGGTGTCGCAAAAAAACATTCGAGAATTTTTGAAGCGCTACAACAAAGAAAAGAAAATCACGATTATTTTGACCTCACACTACATGGAAGACGTGGAGGCGCTGTGCGATCGTGTTATTATCATTAATCATGGCACGCTCATTTTTGACGGAGCCCTGCAAAAGCTGCTTGACGAGTACGTCGATCAAAAAATTCTCGAGGTAACGTTTACCAAAGACGTGGCGGCCGCGACACTTGAAAAATTTGGCACCATTAAGGAATACGCCCCGCAACGAGTGTTGCTTGAAGTCTCCAAAGAAAAAACCAAAGAAGCAGCCGTGAAAATTTTGACTGACCTCCCCGTGGACGATGTGCTTATCAACGAAGTACCGATTGACGAGGTCATACGAAAAATTTTTACCGAACAAAAAGTGGCTACCCTAAAATAATTTAAAAACCGGCTTACGCCGGTTTTATTGTAGTCGATGTTTTGTAAGCACCACTCTTCGAGCCGCTTCGTACGTACGCACCCGTGATATTTTCCATGGTAGTTTGTAGACAAAGCTCGGCAACCATGAACTCATGCCGACTCTCGTCGTCTGTACCGTGCGCATTACACGCTGGACAAACGTTCCTATTTTCTCTCGCTCAAGCAACGTGAGCCAGAGATCCCAATCTTGAAAACGCTTAAGTGACACGTCAAAAGGGCCTTCAATGTCGTCTAGAGAACTCCGTCGAATTAACGCCATTGTATCGATATAATTGTAGCGTCTCAAATCATCGGCATTAAATGGCTGCGATTTCATTGTTTTCCAACCAAGTTTATAAGGCGAATACGCATAGCTCGCCTCGGTATGTACATCCAGCGCTTTTTTAAGTTCGCTCAGCATCTCAGGCTCGGCAATAGTATCGGCGTCGTAGAACATAACGTATTGACCGTTTGATTTTTTAAAACCAAAGTTTCTAGCGGCCGAAGCGCCGTGATTCGATTGAGAAAAAACGCGAAGGTCAAGATCGAGACTACGATTGCTGTTTTTAACCTTGGTCTCAATTTTTTTCATTACTTCATCAAAATTATCGCTACTTCCATCGTTCACCACAACAATTTCAATTGGCCGATAGGTTTGAGCCACCAAACTATCAACACACCGCTCCAGCGTGCTCGCGTGGTTGAATACCGGGATGATAATGCTGATGAGTGGTTCGTTCATAGATGTGAGTTGTGAGTTTAAAGTTCAGAGTTTTGTGTAGCAACTATGTGTTGTATGATACGAGATACGAGATACGAGATACGAGATACGAGATACGAGATACGAGATACAAACTACAAACCACCCGCCCTGAGTTTCGCAATCTGCTTGCTCCACTGAAATTCGCGTATAGCTCGCTCTCTTCCCTTTTGCCCCATGGCACGAGCATACTCTGGGTTACGTAGGAGATCAACAATCGTTTTTACCACAGCGTCCTGATTGAGCGCGTCGATGACAAAACCATTAACTTCATTTTCGACTGCCTCGGCAACTCCACCAGATGCACCAGCCACAATAGGCAACCCTGCTGCGGCGGCTTCGATAAACACCGTACCCCAGGCTTCCTCAACTCCATCGACATCTTTATGGGTGAGCAGAGCAAAAACATCTGCCAGATGATAAAAGGTAAACAATTCATCCGGTGGCATGGCTGGTAACACGCGTACCACTCCTTGCAATTTTTCTTCTTCAATAATACGCATCATTTTAATTTTTTCTGGACCATCACCGACTACCAGCCACACCACATTTGGAATCGCTTCTATAATTTGAGGCAGCGCCTTCGCCAGAAGCGCAAACCCTTTACGCTCCACCATTCGTGATGCGGAAAAAATAACTTTCTTACCCTGTAAACCAAGCTGTGATTTGAGTTCGTCAATTTTTTGCATGTTTGGTGTGCGATTGAATAAACCGTCTGGCGGGCACGGATACACTACCTGCACCTCCTTAAGGTCACCAATTTTCTCAAGCGCATGCTCACCAAAAAAAATACTATTGACAACCACCCGATCGGCTTCACTGCATATTTTTTTAAATTTGGAAAATTTACTTGGTTGCTTTTCTGCGAGCTGCAAGTCGCTGCCGTGCAAAAAGATGGTATATGGAATTTTGAGTACTTTTTTTGCCAACCACGCCACATACCCTACTGGTAACGTATGGTGTACATGAATCATTTGAATTTTTTCTTTCTTTACTATCGAATATATTTGCCAAAGCATCGGGATCCACCGCGGCCACAAAAACCAAAACAAATGGCTTCTATATACTTTCCAACTCTGGCGCGCATCGAACTCGCGATCACCTGTGCGCTTTGGTGCGCACACAACCACTTCGTTCGCTGGCATATGGGCCGCAACATTAAAAGTATAGGTCGCGATGCCACCGATCTCAGGAGGATACTCAAGCGTGATGATGAGGGTTTTCATGAATCAAATAAACCGTCTAACAATTTAATCATTTCTCGAAATAAACTTTTTTTTCAGTAAACCGAGATCATTCATCTTAATCACTCCGGTTACCCACAATAAAATGGCATATATAACGGCTCCGATCGGAATGGTCAATAAATATGGCACTCGGGAGGCCAAAAAATGGACTGCAAATGCCATTATAATGGCCGGAAAAAGGGTTTTAAGAGTAATTATGATAATATGGCCATGTCGTACCGATACGCTTCGAGAAACGAAATAGTAGCCACATATAAAAATAAGCGCGTTGCTTAAAAGTGCCGAGAGCGCGGCCCCTTGGCTTTGCCACTCGGGGATAAGGACAACATTAATAGAAAAATTAAGCACCAGACCAAGTGTTAAAATTATCGTTTGCACCTTAGCCCGATCGATACCGTTGAGTATTGCCCCATTGATATAAATAATAAAATTGAGCACCATGCTGCCAAGCAGCATGTACAAAAGCGGCACAGACGGGAGGTATTTAACGCCATAAAAATGACTAATGAACGGTACGGCCAAAGCCGCCAAGCCACAACTGATTGGGAAACCGACAAATGCCAGATATCGCCATGCTTTTTCGTACAGTTCGGCAATTTTATTTTTATTGTCAATATACAGATTGCTGATCACGGGATACATACTCGTGCCGAGGGCAATAGGTATAAACTGAAAAGCCGCAACAATTTTGAACGGCACACTCCAATAACCCAATTCACGTTCGCTGACAGTCGCCGGGTGAATTAATTTTGACATGAGAAATGAATCACTCGCGGCGTAGAGCTTGCCCACAAACCCCGCTATAAAGAATGGTATGGCGAGAATAATAATTTCTCTGGCTATGGTACGGTTCCATACCATACGATAGCGCAGGCCATAGTATCGTTTCACGGCATAGGATGCATAGAAGAAGTTGAGAAAACTCGGAATTGTGTATGCGAGCATGAGTGTGTAGAGGGGCAGTTTGAGAAAAAGTGAAAGCGAACCGAGTACCAACGTGATGACTTGTGAACCAACCAGACCGATGCCTTCATACAATAAATTCTGCCGAGCTCTGAGAGCTCCGTACAATATATTGTGCAGATTGTCGCAGAACATGGTGAGGCCGGCAACATAGATAAGCATCTTCGTTTCAGCGCTGTAGCCGAGTATGTTCGCAGCCATAACGACGAGCGCATAAGCCACTCCTCCGGCTACCACTTTGGTCCAGAATGCCGTTAAAAGATACTCTTCTGCTTTTTCGGGTTGGCGTGATGCTTCGCGGGTGAACACGGGAGTCAGACCGAGATCGGCGAACACTGCAAACACGGTAACATAGGTAAGTGCAAAAAAATACTGCCCAGTATGTTCCACTTTAAGCGCGTGAGCGATAAGTGTAAAGTAAACAAAAGACACGACACGCTGGGCAACGGAAGCAGTCGTTAAAAACCCGGTATTTTTAGCAACAGAATAAGCCATATGAGTGCTATTGTAGCGGAAAAAAGCACTTTAAGCAAACACATCATATAAATCAGAACGGGGTTATTTGAGTACAAAAAAACTCCCTTTCGGGAGTTTTGTATGTGAGGTTTAACGTTTGCTCCACTGCGGTGCGCGACGGGCTTTCTTGAGACCCGGCTTCTTGCGTTCCTTCACGCGAGCATCGCGGGAGAGAAAGCCAAGAGATTTCAAGGTCTTGTGGAAGTCTTCGTTCCACACCACGAGCGCGCGAGCGATACCCAGCTGCACAGCTTGGGCTTGACCCTTCTTGCCGCCACCAGCTACTTTCACGGAAAAATCAAGATCTTTTTCTTTGGAAAGCGCCTTGAGCGGTGCTACGATCATCTCTTGCCATTCAAAGTAAGGAAAGTACTCGGCAAGTGGTTTACCGTTCACGGTGATTTTACCGGAACCTTTATCGATGCTCACGCGGGCACCGGCAGTTTTGCGGCGACCAACGCTTCGCATTTGTTTTTCTTTGGCATTAAGTTTAACCATACATATAAACTTTACTGTCATTCTGAGCCCCGTCACAGGGGCGAAGAATCCCTTCAACAAAACGGTAAGGGATCCTTCGGTCGCTGCGCTTCCTCAGGATGACAACGGGGGTTATGTGATTATTTAAAAGTAAGACGTTTTAAGCGATTCGTGCGAAATTTGTTTTTCGGCAACATTTTGGTAACCGCGTGCACAATAACATTGCGTGGATCTTCGCTGATAACACGCTTGGCTGGAGTTTCTTTAAGACCACCAGGGAACATACTGTGGCGGCGATATACTTTTTGATCTGTTTTCTTACCGGTGAATACTGCTTTATCGGCATTGACGATCACCACCTTGTCTCCGTTATCGATGTGTGGAGAATAAGTTGCTTTGTGCTTACCCATAAGAAGCGTGGCGATCTGAGTGGCGAGACGTCCTGGGTGAGCTCCGGCAGCGTCGAGTTCGTGCTTTTTGTGACTCATATGGTTTGACGAATTAGACTAATTCAATAACGGCCTCTTCGGCGTTGTCACCCACGCGATTTTTGACCATCGTGGTGCGGGTATAGCCGCCAGCGCGTTCTTTATAGCGCGGGCCGAGCACTTCCAAAAGCTTGTTCACGGCATTTTTGGTATGCAAACGAGAAAGCAAATCACGGCGTGACGCCAAGGTGTTGGCTTTCGCTTTGGTGATGAGACGCTCCACAATGGGGCGTACTGCTTTCGCTTTGGCTTTGGTGGTAAAAACTTTTTCGTACAAAATAACACTTTCTGCCAAACTCTTCAGCATAGCAGTGCGTGGACCGACTTTTCGATCAAGTGTCACTTTTTTCTTTTGGTGTCGCATATGATTTGACGAAATCACGCCGCGCAACGTCCTCTAAAGCGCGGCGCGTACAATTAATTATTTTTTCTTAGTACTTTTTTTCTTCGGTTTCTTTTCAACTTCTTCACTCTCTTCAGTCGCTGCCGTTTCTTCTACTGCTTCGTGATGGGAAGCAGCTTCTTCGCGTAACGCCGGAGCACCGGTCGATGCTGCGTCAAGTAAAATAGTGAAATGGTCCATCAAAATTTGCGTCGCCTGACGAACGGCATCCTGTGGATCCACCGTACCATTGGTCTGTACATTGATCGTGAGCTTCTCGTAGTTGGTGATGTCGCCCACGCGAGTGTATTCGACATGGTAACCAACGTCTTTCACTGGAGTGTACACCGAATCAACGACGATGGTGCCAAGGTCATAGCTTTTGCGATCTTTTTCTTCAACCGGTTTGAAGCCACGGCCCTGACCAACAGCGATTTCCATTTCGAATGGTTTTGCCTTGTCGGTTACCGTGCAGATGACCAGATCTTTATTGGCAATTTCTACATTGCTGTTGGCTTCGATGTCGCCGGCTGTAACCGGGCCAACACCTTTTTTATTGATTTTAAGAACAGTGACTTCTTCGGAAAATACCTTCACGGCGAGTAGTTTCAAGTTAAGCATCACTTCCACCACATCTTCTTTCACGCCTTCGATGGTGGAAAATTCATGTTGTACGCCTTTGATTTTGAACCATTCTACCGAAGCGCCTGGCAACGAAGAAAGCAAAACGCGGCGCAGTGCGTTACCAAGTGTGGTGCCGTAACCGTGATAGCACGGGGTAATTACCACGGAGCAAGAGTGTGCTCCCTCCCCAGCATGAAACTCTACTTTGGATGGCAAAAGAAATTTTTCCATACGGCTCGATGATAAAATAATTAACGTGAGTAGAAACCAATGATCGCATTGGCATCAAAGTTTGGATTTTCCACGGTCGGCGTGTTGAGCACTTTGGCAGAGAGCGTTTTGGCATCGGCCGTAAGCCAGCTCGGTAATTCTTTTTTGGAAACAGCTTCGCTCACCCCTTCGTAGAGTTTGCTTTTCTGAACGGATGGGTTGATACCGACTACTTCACTCACGCGCACACGGTATGATGGGATATTTACTTTTTTACCGTTCACCACCACGTGGCCGTGGCTCACCATCTGGCGAGCGGCGGCACGTGATTTGGCCACACCCATGCGGTAGACCACGTTATCGAGGCGGGATTCAAGATATTGCAAAAGAAATTTCGACGTATCACCAGTTTTCTTAGCAGCTTCCGCTACATAGTTGGAAAATTGACGTTCCAAAATGCCGTAAATACGTTTTACTTTTTGTTTTTCGCGCAACTGTTTACCGAAACCAGAAAGTTTTCTGGCGCCCTTGCGGCTGGAGCCATGTTGACCGGCTGGGTAGCTGCGGCGAGTGACCGGACATTTGGGAGAATCACAGAGTTTCTCTCCAAACATGCGGCATAATTTGTGTTTTGGACGAAGATCTCGAGCCATATGAATTTACTTTCGCAAGGAAATTCACTTCTGAGCGACCCAAGGGGAGCGAAGAAGATTCCTTGTTATTAAAACTTTAGCAATAAATAGACTAAACTCTTCGGCGTTTTGGTGGACGGCAGCCGTTGTGTGGAATCGGTGTTGTGTCGGTAATATTGAGCACGTTCAAACCGTTCGTGTGCAGAGCGCGAATAGCGCTTTCACGACCACCACCAATACCTTTTACGTACACGTTTACTTCTTTCACTCCGTAATCAACGATCTTATCAACCAATGTTTTAACGACAATGCTGGCTGCGTACGGAGTAGCTTTTTTGGGACCTTTAAAACCATTGCCACCAGCGGAAGCCCAACCGAGCACATTGCCGTTCGGGTCGGTGATGGAAATGATAGTATTGTTGTATGATGCCTGGATATAGGCATTACCACGTGGCACTTGGCGTACGGCTTTCTTTTTCTTAGCGCGCACGACTTTGGCATCGGCTGCTGGTGCGGTGGTTGTTTTGGTTTGTTCGGTCATAAAATTTTATTGGTCAAGATGTCAGATCGTTTTTTAAAGGTTAGGTCTTAAGGCCTTCCTTCACGCGACCGCTACCCATCGTCTTGCGAACGTTACCACGAACGGTGCGGGAATTGCGTTTGGTAGTTTGGCCACGAACCGGCAAATGTTTCATGTGGCGCAGACCTTTGTATGATTTGATATCTTTCATTGCCTTCACATTAGCCTGTACTTCACGGCGCAAGTCGCCTTCAGTTTTAAAGCTCTTTTCCACGATAGCGCGCAGTTTGTCCTGCTGCTCGGTGGTTAGATCTTTGGTGCGGATATTGCCGTCAATACCGGCTGTCTTCAAAATTTTACGTGATAATGTAAGACCGACCCCAAAAATATATGGCAAGGAGTATTCGATCTTTTTTTCATTGGGAATGTTTGTACCTGCAATACGCATATGAATTTTCTTTCGGAAGGAAATTCACTTCTGAGTTCACCGCAGTGAACTGAAGAAGGTTCCTTGTTTAAATTATTGTTAATTAACACTTTTAGCCCTGTCTTTGTTTATGTTTTTGTGTGCTGCAAATCACGCGCAGCTTGCCTTTGCGTCGCACGATTTTACATTTCATGCAAATTTTTTTGACCGATGCACGTACTTTCATATTTCGTATGATTTAAACTGATTACATGATGATGTAGACAGATTCCCGAATCGGTTTAAATCCGGTTAAATCAGTCTTAATCTGGTTTTCTAACAAAAAATACCAACCACTGCCGCGATATCATCGCCCTCGACGCTTGTGACTACGGACCTATTGACGCTGAGTCACCGCTCGAAAGCTACACCGCACTGGTTGATACTCTTTTTATATTCTGTAAATTCTCCTAATAACGCAAGGTAATTCTCCCTTTGGTCAGATCGTACGGTGTCATTTCTACCTTTACATGATCATTCACTGCCAAACGGATTTTATTGAGACGCATTTTGCCCGAAAGGTGAGCAATAATCATCTGTCCACTTTCGAGCTGCACTCGAAAGGTGCCAGCCGGTAGCATTTCCTGCACCGTACCGCGCAATTCGATAGTATCTGTCTTTGCCATTGGGGAAAAATTTATCTGGCCCTATTTTAAAGGAAAACCCAAAATAAGTCAAGGCCTCAGCCTTACTGCGTATAATTCGGGCAAAAAAGGGTCTTAAAAATACAATTTATGCTTATTTTAGCCAAAAAAGGCTTATTGGTAGTATACATTCCTCAGTTGAATCGGTAAAGGGAAAGTTGTGCACAGGTCATGTAGGCCGTAAGTACTAGGTACTAAGTGCTAGGCTGTGATTGATCTAACGGTTCGCTGCTTAGAACACTTAGAGCTTAGTACCTACCGCTTCGCTACTACCCACAGCTTCCGCGGCGTACACCCAATATTTATACAGCAGAAAATTCCAGCCAACGGCTAAGCCCACATTGAGGGTACGAGCGAGTAAATACTGCAAGCCAAGCTTTTCGCTCAGCGTCCACATCCAGAGAGCCGAAATGAGATAGTTCATACCCGCCACCGTCACAAAGCGAATCATTTGCTTGTGGGTTAAGCCCTCGGTTTTGAATGACCAGAGTTTGTTGAGATAAAAAACGTACAGCAGCATGAACGGCTGGTTCACCATCACCGCAGCGTAGGCCTTGAGGCCAACGTACTGTTTAAGCAGATAGAGCGACCCGACATCAAGCAGAAAGGCCGAAAAGCCGATAACGAAATATTTGATGAATTCGTGGCGCATGAGCCAGAGTTTGTTCCACATAGAGCGTTGAGTCGTGCAATATCCCATCACTGTCATCCCGAGGCAAACGAGGGATCTCTGTCCGTCAAAACCATATATAAATCTTTCCACCGAGAGTTATTCTCTTCAATAAGGGCAATTTTCTTTTCTCTCCTCCAACCTTTGATTTCTTTCTCTCTAGCAATTGCATCATCAATGTGAGTGAACCATTCGTAGTAAACCAACTTTTTACAATTGTATTTTTTTGTAAAACCCTCTACTAGGCCATCCCTATGTTCTTCCACTCGTCTTATCAAATCATTCGTGACACCAATGTATAAAACGAAACTAACACTGACCATTATGTACACATAAAAATTGTAATTCGAACGTGACATACCTCCTTATTAATTGGTTAGACAGAGATCCCTCGTTTGCCTCGGGATGACAAAGGTGGTGATTAATACAGAGATCCCTCCTGTAGAGCCTGCCCTGAGCGAAGTGAATGGGTCGGGATGACAAATGATTATACCACCACCGCCTTAATGCGCCGCACCCCCGCGCTCACTGCTTCTTCTTTGACAATCTTAAACGTGCCAATCTGCCCGGTATGCTCAACGTGCGGACCGCCACACACTTCTCGGCTATAGGTGGGGCTTGATGGATCGGCAAACGCTTTTTGGTTTACATCCCCTACCGTATACACTTTGATGATAGGTTGATATTTATCTTCGAAAAGACCGATGGCACCCATTTCTTTGGCTTTTTCAAATGGCATTTCCTGCCAAGTAACCGGATAATCTTTGGCAATGGCGGCGTTGACCAAATCTTCGGTCTGTTTGATTTGCTCAGGAGTCATTTTTTCCGGATGCACAAAATCGAAGCGCATGCGTTCGTGCGTAATATTGCTCCCTCGCTGTAGAGCGTGTGGACCAAGTACACGCTGCAGTGTGGCGTGCAGCAGATGCGTGGCCGTGTGATAGCGGGTGGAAATTTCACTATGGTCAGCCAGACCACCAGCGAATTTTTGTTCACTGCCCGCGCGTGATAATTCCTGGTGCTCTTTTTTGAGCTTGTCGAACGTGGGTCGGTCCACGCTGAGCGAACGCTCGAGCGCGAGCTCTTCGGTGACTTCAATGGGGAAGCCGTAGGATTGATACAGATCGAAGGCGATATCTCCGGATACAACCGAGCCGTGCGTTAAGTTCGCGGTTTTATCTTCGAAGACTTTAAGGCCGTTGGCGAGCGTCTTGCGGAATTTCTCTTCTTCTTTGTGGATTGCTTCCACAATAGTGTCGCGTTTTTCCGCGAGCGTTGGGTAGGCATCTTTGTATTCGTCGATAACGGCATCCACCACATCTTTACAAAAATTGTTGGTGATTTCTAAATGATGCGCGAAACGAACTGAGCGGCGAATGAGACGGCGAACGTAATAACCTTGATCCTTATTGGACGGCAACACACCATCGCCGACCAAAAAGGTAGCGGCACGAAGATGGTCCATGATGACGCGGTACGCGTACGTATCTTTTTCATCTTCACCATATTTTCGCCCTGAAATTTCTACCAATCTATGACGCATGCCATTGAAGAGGTCAATTTGAAATACATCGGGGTTATTGTTGAGGGCTGCCGCCATACGCTCCAGGCCGCCGCCAAAATCAACATTTTTCTGAGGTAACTGCTCAAATCCAGCGGCAGTTTTTTTGTACTGCATAAATACGTTATTGCCGATTTCCATAAATCGACCGCAATCGCAGTTTACGTGGCATGGCGCATCTTTATATTTGGATTTTTCGTGCAGACCAAGCTGCTCACCAAAATCCCAAAACATTTCCGTATCCGGGCCGCCTGGTTCACCCTCTGGCATATTGGCGGGCACACCACTACGGCTCCACCAGTTTTTCTTTTCATCATAATAGAAAATGTGGCCGCCCTGCATTCCATCGCGCTCCGGGAAGTCTACAATTTTTGCCTCTACTCCCGCGCTAGCGAGCAGCTTCTGCCAAAGTTCTGCGGACTCAGTATCTTGCGGAATGCCCAAAGTTTCGTTTCCACGAAAACACGTGAAGTATAAATTGCGTGGATTCAAACCCAGTTCTTTCGTCAAAAATTCCCACATCCATGAAATTTGTTCTTGTTTAAAATAGTCACCGAGCGACCAATTGCCAAGCATCTCAAAAAATACCGTGTGGCGGTTGTCCCCTACTTCATCAATATCCTGACTGCGGAAACATTTTTGGCTGTCGGCAATGCGAGTGCCCAGCGGATGTTTTTGCCCAAGCAAGAAAGGCACCATTGGCTGCATACCGGATCCAGTAAAAAGCGTGGACGGATCGTTGTCGGGAATGAGTGAAGCGGACGGCACCACCACATGACCCTTGGACGCGAAAAAATCAAGGTAGCGTTTTCTGAGTTGGCTCGTCGTCATAAACAGTCAAATTAAAAAGTAAAGGAAAGTGAAACAAAGGATGCTATCGCGGTATATACACAAAAAACTTGGTATCGTCTTCGTGCAGCTCCGCGTTTGCTGGCATCACGGTGGCAGGGGTACGATTACCCTCTTCTTCCACCAATACCGGAATGCGCTTCTTAGTATAATCGTATGGACGCAAAATGACAACCTGCTCGGCGCGCACCGTATCGGACTCACTCGTGCCGCTCTTGAGTGAGTGAACAAACTCGCGCGCTTCTTCCTCAGTAGAAAACATTCGTTTTTCCCACTCACGAGTATCGTACAGACCGTTCGCTAAGTGATATAACTTAAAATACGGGAGCATGCGCGGCTCATGGTCGGCGCGGCCAAAGAGCGCGGCCACGTCGGGCAATTTTTCCATTTCTAAACTCAAGCGAAGCTTAATCACTCCATCGGTACCCGAAGCAATGTCGTCTAAGGTGAGTATATTTTTTTCCACAGCTATTTTGAGCAACGTTCGCAGCGCTTCGTCAGTTCGTTTGTTGGCCGTATTGGTGAGCTCTCGCATCCACCGAAGGCGTAGTTCGAGCATGTCACCGAGGCTATCGATTTTGGAAAATACCAACCGACCACTGGTGTCATCGTACCCGACGAGGTCGGTGAGCACCTTCGCCGCCAGTGGCGAATTGTCTTCTCGGTAGATCATGGCCCGATCCACCACCAAGTATGATAGCGTGTCGAGCATGCTCTGCATACTACCGAGCGCCCCGCGTTCTTTGGTTACCTGTAAAATCTCTTCGCGAACGGTGTTTACATCATCATCGGGAAAATGCGCTTTCAGGAATGTCTCGATTTCATGATCATTTTCGATGATAGTGCTGGTGCGCGCCTCGTGCGGCGGCCATCCATTTTCGATGAGCAATTCATCTCCCGTGTGGCTAAAAGCAGAATGGCCGAGATCGTGCCACCACGCGCCAAGCATGGCAATTTTTATCTCGCGCGCGCCGAGCCCCAGACGCGCACCAAATACTTTGGCCAGCTCCGCGTCAAGTTCACTGTGATCGTAACGTGAATGAAACGCGGGCATAATAATATCGCCACCCGACTCATCACGCTCATGACGTAATTGAATATTTTTGCCACCGAGCTGCATAAGCGACTGCAGCCGCTTGACGGGCGCGAGCGAGCGAATATCACGTTCGAACGCTTCGAGTGACGGTTCCACGTCACGCAAAACAGATTCAATTTTTTCTCGCCCTGCACTGGGCAGATGCGACAAAATTCGTTCACGACGCGAACGCGCAGATTCGATACCGCGCTCAGCAAAAAATTGGTCTGCCTCATGAGTCACACCTCGCTCCTGCGCGATCGTTGGTTGTTCTGGAAACTCAGACATAGAATGTTTATTGTATGACTCCCCCGCCAAGGCATTCGCCGTTTTTGTAAAAAACCGCAAACTGGCCCGGTGTGACGGCACGCTCGGGTTTGATAAAGGTGACGTTGACTGTGGAGGGATTCCTCGACTCCGCTCCGCTCCGCTCGGAATGACACGTGACGACACATTTCTTCAATATCTCTCGATGACGCAGTCGTACTGCGCACTTTAGCGGGAAAGGTGGCGGAGTACCATGTACCCAATGCACATCGGTGACGGAAATTTCTTTTTTATACAAGAGCGGATCGTCTTCGTAACCCACCACAAGCTCGTTAGTTTTGATATTCTTATCAATAACGTATAGTGGTCGGTTGTCATCCCGAGCCACATCGAGCCTGCCTGCACAATCAGGGGATCCCTCCACTCGCTCGCGTGACTCGCTCGGTCGGGATGACACGTTGAGCGAGTGGCGTTGACCGATAGTATAAAAAGCAAGGCCGTCGTGAGTGCCAATCACAACCGACTCTCCCACCCCTCTGGTCGCTTTGGTGACCACCTCCCCTCGGGCAGGGGAGGTCAACAAACCATTCGCTGATAAGGACAAAATGATATTACCTGGTTTTGGTGGAATCCGTTGCTCCAAAAATTCCTTCATCGGCACCTCCCCTACAAAACAAATTCCCATGCTTTCTTCTTTTTCCGCGGTTGGCAATTTAAATTTTTGCGCGAGTTTGCGCACCTCGGGTTTCGTGTAGTCACCGATAGGAAACATGGTACGAGCCAACTGCTCTTGACTCAGTTGGTGTAAAAAGTAGGTTTGATCCTTATTCTTATCTTTTGCTTCGAGCAATTTTAGATTTTTGATTTTAGATTTTTGATTTGTGCTTTGTTTGGAAATTGGAAATTGGAAATTGAAAATTCCCGGCTCGCGCCGAGCGTAGTGCCCTGTCGCCAAATAATCAAAACCCAGCTTTCGCGCGTGCTCAAGCCACACTCCAAACTTTATATATTTATTACACATAACATCCGGATTCGGCGTGCGCCCGGCACGGTACTCAGCGAACATATAGTCTAACACCTTTTCCTTATACTCCTTGGTAAAATCGAGTTTGATAATGGGAATATTTAAATGTGCCGCCACACGTACCGCATCGCGATAGTCCGGAATCCAGCAGCTCGCAATCGCTTGTTCATTGTTCATTGTTAATTGCTCTTTTTTATCATCGTAATTCACCATATACGCCGCAGATACATCGTATCCCTGCTTAACCAAAAGAGCGGCGGCGACGCTACTGTCGACTCCGCCGGAGAGGGCGACGAGTACTTTTATGCGCATGTTCTCTTTTTTCATAGTTCCGTATTTTAGCCTAAAAGGAAGAAAGTATCAAGCACTTTTGTATACAGTATATAGTATCTCGTATACGTATTTTAAGCCACATCCTATACAAAATACATAATTCAAAATACTTAATACTGCTACAAAACAAAAACCCCGCAGTTTGCACTACAGGGCTTTTTTTGAAAATGGAAAATCCAAATTCTTATGCAGCGTTGCGGCGAGCCATGAGACAGCTCTTGCAGTATACTGGCTTGTCTCCACTCGGTTGGAATGGAAGCTCAGTGATAGCTGCACCACAACTGGCACAGGTGAGATTCACCTGGAACATCTGACGAGGAGCGCGAGGGCCACGACCCATACCGCCACCCATGCCTGTTCCGCGAGATTGGCGGAAAGCACGGTTGCAGTCTGAGCAGTATACAGGGCGATCACCAGATGGTTGGAATGGCAACTGAGAGATGTGAGCACCGCACTTAGCGCAGGTGAGATCAACATCGTACATTTGCCTGTCGGTTCCAAAAGCCATAGTAATGTTGCTTGTTTTGTTCCCAAAATGTTGTTTGAGATTTTTTAAACGACCTTGTCGCGTGGCTCCGTCAGGAGCTTTACGCGACTTTATTCTGGGAACGAAGTGTTACCCAAGTTAGAGTTTAGTTTACCAGAAAAAGGCGAGTTTGTCAAGGGTGGGAGCGTGTGGAATGCATAACATAAATGTAACTCATCAACCTTGTTTTGCGACCCCCTCATAGGGAGATATGATACTAGATACTAGATACTAGATACTAGATACTAGATACTAGATACTAGATACTAGATACT
>CAYTPE010000014.1:0-1273 GCA_964439885.1 uncultured Gammaproteobacteria bacterium | reverse complement strand
AGATACGTTACACTCATTTCTTCAACGTCGTAATCGGTCGACTCTGGGTAATGTAGAGCTTGCCACCTTCCATCGCCCACTCAATATCACATGGGAAGCCATAATGCTCTTCGATATGTTTGAAGAGCGTAGCAGCTTCGATGATGTGTTTGCCGGCAAGTTTTTGTTTACTCCCTTCGCTTTCGTGCAGCTCTACCCATTCGTTCGACGTATCGTCTGGTTCATTGTTACATTGTTCTATTGTTACATTGCTAGTTGATTCATCATTCTTCATTCTTAATTCTTCATTCTTAACTTTCGACTTTACTGACTTTACGGACTTCACTAACTTTCTCGTCTGCGTCGCCACATTCACATCCACGATACTCATCTCACTTTTGCTTACCACGTAACTATCCGGTGTAATCTGCCCGCTCACCACAGCTTCGCCGAGGCCATAGCCCGCTTCAATAATCATTTGGTCCGGATCCTCGGTAACCGGGTGCACGGTAAAGGCAATGCCAGAGATTTCCGACTGCACCATTTTCTGAATGACGACCGCGACGGATACATAGTGGTCGATAAGATTTTTTTCATGACGATAAAAAATCGCGCGCGGCGTAAACAGCGACGACCAACAACGTTTCACGCGCTCCAAAATATTTTCTTCAGTGGTATTCAAATACGTCTCGAGCTCCCCTGCCCAACTTGCAATACTGGAATCTTCTGCCGTCGCGCTGGAGCGTACGGCAACATACAAGTCACTTCCCTGATTCTTAATTCCTAATTCCTGCTTCTTCAATTCGCCATACGCTTCCAAAATTTCGTCTGCCAGATCCTGCGGCATGGCGTGATCGTGAATCACATCGCGAATCACGTTGCTCGCTTTATCAACAGTATTGGTATCAGCCGGATTCACCTCTTTGAGTCGCGCCGAAATTTCTTCTTTGAGAACGGTGTCTTCTTCGAGGAACCGGTCGAATGCGTTGGCGAGTATCACAAAGCCCGGCGGTACGGGAATTTTCGCGTTCGTCATCTCGCCGAGCGAGGCTCCTTTGCCACCGGCTTCAGCAACGCTTTCTTTAGTGATGTCTTTAAAAAATTTGATGTGAGACATAACACAGATTACACTGATTGTAAAAGGATTACACAGATTTTAAATTGTCATCCTGAGTGTAACGAAGGATCCCTCTCACATCAACGAACGAAGGGATTCGTCGCTTAGCTCTGAATGACAAATGACGGTTGCGAAAATTAACTTAAAACCTCCACTATCCCCGCATCCGCATTCACC
>CAYTPE010000013.1:0-20755 GCA_964439885.1 uncultured Gammaproteobacteria bacterium | reverse complement strand
CTCCTATGCATATTATTATTTCAGGAAAAAACATCGACCTCACGGACGCAATCGAAAATTACGTCACCAAAAAGGTCAATGGTCTCGATAAGTTTTACAAAGGCATCATCCGCGCCGACGTGGTTGTGGGCGAAGATATGAAACGCCACCGTAAGGGCAACCTCTTTTTTGCCGAAGCAAAAATTGAAGTGCCCGGTTACGATGTGTTTGTTCGTAAAGAATCCGGCACGCTCTACGCGGCACTTGATGATTTGAAAGATCATCTGGAGCGTGAGCTCAAAAAACATAAAGTTAAAATGTCCGGTACCGATAAGAAAAAGAAGTTGCTTGGCCGCAAAAAGAAAGAGTATACTCCAGAAGAGTAGTAAACGTCCCTGTGCTTGCCTGGCACAGGGTTTTTCTTTTATAATAAATCTATCTCTATTCTTATCACTCATTCTATGATCGCAATGCTGCATCCGAGCGAATCGTATCAAGGTCTTACTTCCGAAGAAGCGGCGCGTCGACGCAAAACGCACGGGGACAACGCTCAGCCGCAAAAAAAACCGAAAGGTTTTTTCAGCCGTGTCTGGGGAATTATATCCGAACCCATGATGCTCTTGCTTGTCGCCACGGCGATAATTTATCTTTCGATCGGCGATCGTTTGCAGGGGGCTGTTATCTTTTTGTCTATTATCCCCATCACTATCATGGAGTTTCTGCAGGAGAAGCGAACCGATACGGCGCTCGCGGCGCTCGGTAAACTGAGAGTTGACGAATGTCAGATATACCGTGATGGAAAGGTCCGTAAATTGCCCAGCTCTGAGTTGGTGCCTGGTGATTTGGTATATCTCACAGCTGGAGATAAGGTTCCTGCTGACGGGGCGGTAGTGTTCACTCCCGGCATCTTAATTGATGAATCTATTTTAACTGGTGAATCGGCACCAGTGGAAAAAGTGGAAATGGTAGGTGACATATCGTCTGTCATCCTGAGTGAGCCACAGCGACCGAAGGATCCCTCCGCCCACGAAAGGGATTCTTCATCCCAAGTACTCGGGATGAAGAATGATGGCGTTGTACCAAGCGAACTAAACACCAAAGTTTTTCAAGGTACGATGGTCACACAGGGCGAAGCGCGCATTGTGGTAATGGCTATCGGCCAAGCTACCGAATATGGTAAGCTCGGTAAACTTTTGGAGACGATCGAGATTAAATCAACGCCACTGCAGGAGCGCATTGAGGCGCTGGTTAAGAAACTTGCCATTGCCGCTATCGCTATCGCCATTTTGATTGGCGTAGTTTTGTCTTTTCATTATACCATTTTACATGGTCTTTTAGCCGCGCTCACGGTGGCTATTGCCATTATCCCTGAAGAGTTTCCGATTGTTTTTAGTGTGTTTCTTATCATGGGCGTGATGCGCATGACGCGCCGGCGAGCCGTGGTGCGCCAAATGGCACTGGTAGAAACACTCGGCTCCGCGACCGTCATTTGTACCGACAAAACCGGCACACTTACCCAAGGCACGCTGCGTCTCACTTCTTTTTATCACAAAGGAACAGTCTGTCGTATTGAAGGCGACCATAGTATTAAAGCCTGTGAGCCGCTCATTTTTGACGCGCTGCTCGCTGTCGAACAAGTGGCCACCGACCCCATTGAAATCGAGGTGCAACGTTTGGCGCGGCAGGTGGGCATTTTGCCAGAAAAAATTTTTACATCATACCTGTTGCGACATGATAGCTCGTTTGACGCTGTCACCAAGTTGGTTCAGCATGTATGGGAATCCCCAACGGGAGAACTGGTGCAGTATGTGGCTGGCGCGCCAGAATCGGTTATAGCACGCGCGAATCTTGGCGAACGGCAACGCGCCGAAGCGGAACAGATGTATCAAACATTCGCGCGTGATGGGTACCGGGTAATCGCCGTCGGAAAAAAAGAATTGCATCATGATGAAAGCAAACCGCACAACCATAACTTTGAAGATGGCGCGCTTGAATTCAGTGGTCTACTCGCCATGATCGACCCACCCCGCGATGGTGTGAAGGAAGCTGTAAGTGAAGCATATCGGGCAGGCATCAAACTCATTATGATCACGGGCGATAATGCTTTGACCGCCACTCATTTGGCCAAAGAGATTGGGCTCACGGTAAACAAACCACCGATGCATGGCGATGAGGTGGAAAAAATGTCGCCGGATATGCTCGGCGCGGTGGTGCACGATACCACGATATTTACTCGGGTACGCCCCGAACAAAAATACCGTATTGTGGAAGCGCTCCAGAAAAACGGTGAGGTTGTGGCGATGACCGGTGATGGGGTGAATGACGCGCCCGCGCTCAAAAAAGCAGACATCGGCATCGCGATGGGGCTGCGCGGTACCGAAGTGGCACGTGCCGCCGCCGGGATGATTTTGCTGGATGATAATTTTTCCACTATTATGGGGGCGGTGGAAGAAGGGAGACGGATTTATGATAATTTACGTCGCGCTTTTGTGTTCTTGTTTTCGTTGCACATTCCAATTGTCGGCATGGCCGTTGTTCCGTTATTTTTCGGACAAGATTTGTTTTTTGTACCACTGCAAATTATTTTTCTCGAACTGTTCGGCGACCCGGCATCGGTGATTGGGTTTGAGCGCGATGCGCTCCGCTCTGGAGCGATGAAAAGCCCTCCTCGGCCCAAAAACGAACCATTGATTAACCCCAAGCTCTGGGGCGTGGTAGCCCTCTATGGTTTGAGTATTTTTGCGCTCACGCTCGGCACCCATCTTTTGCTCGGTGCCACGCATTCTTTTGAATATGCTCGCACGCTTGCTTTTGTAGTTTTGGTGTTTGCGCAGATTACGCTTATTCTTTTTTCACGCGACTGGGTACTGGTTAAAAGTAACAAAGTGCTCTTGAGTATTGCCACACTTACCCTCACCACGCTTACCATTTTTACTTTTATTCCGTCAGTCAATCATGTGTTTAGTTTTGTCCCGATTGATTGGAACGACTACGCGCTTGCCGCTCTTGGTGCGACAGCGATCATGTTTGTGGTAAGTAGAATCGGCCGAAGGATCGCAAGAGTTTAACCACTATAATTTTTTATTAAAAAACGCCCTACAGGGCGTTTTTCTCTTTACGTTTCATGATGAAATAGCTGCAGCCATAAAGTAGTAAACTCCAAAAAGCAGTATTAAAGATAACTGAAAAATTACCGACAAAATAATCCGTGCAAGCGGGGCTGATGTTCTCGCCGTGGTATCCCAACGTGCATGATGTATAGGCGGGGAACGGTATCCCTGACATACCGATTATTTTTTTACCGAAGTACTCTTTTTCCCCACCGGGAATATATAAACCGGGGTGCCATACGGGACCGATGCGATAGTACGTAAAATCTGGCGCAAACATAAGTAATGAAGCGCGGGTTGTGAGTGCTATCGCGAAGCCGAATATAACAGAGATACCAAGTGTAAAGGCTTTTTTAGAAGTCATACGTTGAGTTATCTATGCTTCAGGAAAAATCTTCTTTCCGTCTTCATCGTACAAAAGCACCGCGAGCACTGGACATGACTGCGCTGACATTAAAATAGTGTCGTCGTCAGCTGATTCCGGATCAACAACATAAGCCAGGTTCTGGTCGTCGAGTTGGAATACGCCGGGCGCTACAGCCACACACGAATTAGCGCCGATACAGAGTTTGCGGTCCACCACGATGCGGCGAATTTTTCCGCCATTGCGAATTTTTTGAGAAATATCTTCGGGCAGATTGTCGGGAAGTTTTGGTTCGGTCATAGTGGCTTTATAATAGCAGATCTTCGTCGAGATTTAAACTCTCAAACGTAGCGTGCTCGATTTTTTTATTGTCACCTTTTTCGATGCGCTCGGCAATGTCGCGCGTTCGAGCGTGATGATAGATATATTCATCGTCTTCCACCACGTTTGGCCCGAGGTCACAAAAGTCGGTACAGCCCCTGTAATCCAAATCGATACGTTCGTTTTTTCCACCCGGAGCAACCTTAAAATGTTCGGAGATAACTTGCATAATCCGCTCCGATCCTTTCGGTCCGCAATTGTTGCCGCAGCATACGCGAATTTTTTTCGGCATATTATATTCCTAACACCGTCCGCATCTCATCGGGCATTTTGTACGGTGGGTCGAAGGTAATCTCGATATCCACCTTTGTTATTCCCAAATTATCTTTGAGCACCGTCGTCACTTCATCATTCAGCTGCGGCCCCCACGGGCAAAAAGGGGTAGTGTACGTCATCACTATTTTCACTTCATTTTCTTCTTTATTCTTTACTCTTTTTTCTTTTATTTCAATATCGTAAATAAGCCCCATCGAAACAATATCGTAGCCGACTTCGGGGTCTTTGACGGTTTTGAGTGCTTCGAGAATGGTTTCTTTGGTTATCATATTTTTATGTTATCCTGAACCCTGAGGGCAGCGACGGGTGAAGGATCGAAGTAATTAATCGCTTAGATTCTTCGCTTCGCTCAGAATGACAGTATAACCATCTTGTTCAATTTCCTTTGCCAGTTCAGCGTCACCAGTCTTAACAATCTGGCCATTCTTCATAATATGCACCACATCCGGCACTACATATTCCAGGATACGATTGTAGTGAGTGATGAGAAGAATACCGTGCTCAGGGTTTTTAAATGTGTTGATACCTTCCGCGACAATTTTGAGCGCGTCCACATCGAGGCCTGAGTCAGTTTCGTCCAAAATCGCGTACGTCGGATTCAGTAAAAGTAGTTGTAAAATTTCTGCCCGTTTTTTTTCGCCGCCCGAGAAGCCGGTGTTTATATAGCGTTTGGCGAATGCAGGGTCAATTTTCAGTTCGGCCATTTTTGCCATGAGCAGTTTGTGAAATTCTAAAGGTGAGACCTCACCCTGCGTCCCTCTCCTCAGAGGAGAGGGGAGACGCGCACCGGTAGCGATACGAAGAAAATTGGCCAGTGTGACGCCGGCAATTTCTGGTGCGTACTGCATCGATAAAAATAAACCAAGCTTCGCGCGTTTATCGGGGGAGAGATTTGTTATATCTTTGCCATCCAGCTCGATCGTGCCGCCCATCACTGAATATTTTGGATGTCCCGCGAGCGTGTTGGCAAGGGTTGATTTGCCGCTCCCATTGGGGCCCATGATAGCGACTACTTTTCCTTTGGGTATTTCAAGCGAGAGGTCTTTGACGATCTCTTTATCTAAGACACTGACGTGTAGATTGTGGATGACGAGGGACATGGTATTTAATTAAAACGATTGCGTTCTTTTTCTTCAAAAATACGTTCAACATCGTCTATAATTTTGTTGATGCCATCCTGAATTTCTTGTCTATGTTCTCGAATTCCAGATTCTTTATTTTTTTCAGTCAACGGGGGCAACCAAGTTAACACAAAAGCATTTTTTTGTTCAAATGCATGGTTTATCTCATCTTCGTCCATTATATTACCAAACTGATCTTTGACAAGTGAAATAATTTTTTCTTGTCCAACTACACGATAGACGGGGAGGGGAATAAGCAAACCTGTTTGTCCGTCAAATTGGGCAATTCCATACTCATCATCGGCAATTTTGGTATGATAGCCGTTACGTGCTTCTATTATTTTTATTGTTCTTTTTTGTTCGACCGGTGGATGCAATTCAGGATTCATATCTTTTTCAAACATTCAAATGTGAGCAGCGCACACCGCATGCGTGTCGGATTTAATTTTTCTAGTCCAAGCATGCCCAGTATTTCTTCTTTTGTTATTTTTTCAATTTGCTCTTTGTTCATTGTTTTAATATGTTCTGTGACAAGTGACGCTCCTGCTTGCGACACCGCGCACCCCTCACCACTCCATCCAACCGCCGATACTGTACCATCATCACCAAATTTAATAAAGATTTCTACCTCATCGCCGCATAGTGGATTCGTCTCTTTGTGGCGAATATCAAAATCACTCAATGTTTGTTTGTTGAGCGGGTGGCGGTAGAGATCGAGGAGAATGTCGGTGTAGAGCGTGTCGTTCATAGCTTGTAGGAGTTAGCTCGTAGCTTGTAGGCGAAAAATGTTTTTCACTTTTTCAATTCCTTTTACTAGTTTTTCGATATCTTTTTCAGTATTATATATTCCAAGCGATACGCGAACTGTTCCTTGGTTCAGTCCTAGGTATTTGTGGAGTGGTTCAGCACAGTGGAACCCGGCGCGGACGGCCACACCTTCATGGCTTAGAATTTCGGCGATGTCATGGGGGTGGATGCCGTCAATGGTAAATGAGACTATGCCAACATTGTCATTCTGAGGAAGCGTCACAGCGACCGAAGAATCCCTCTCGCTGGCGGGTTTAAGGGATCCTTCTTCGCCAGCGGGCGAATCAGGATGACAGACCAAACGAACGCCGATAGCGTGTAATTGTTCTATTAATTCATTCGTAAGCGATCGTTCGTGCTTCTGAATTTTCTCCCATCCAATACTCTCCATAAATTGTACCGCCGTGCCAAGACCAATCGCACCCGCAATGTTTGGCGTACCGGCTTCAAATTTGTGGGGTACATCATTCCACTCAGCTCCCTCATACGAAACGGACTTCACCATCTCGCCGCCAAAGAAAAATGGTTCTAGATGTTCTTCGAGTAATTCTTTTTTCCCATAGAGCACTCCGATGCCCGTCGGGCCATACATTTTGTGCCCAGAGAAGGCCAAGAAATCACAACCAAGTTTTTGAACATCAACCGGAATGTGGGCCACAGCCTGCGCGGCATCCACGATTATATATATATTCGGATTTTTTTGTTTTGCTAATTTGATAATTTTCTCTACGGGATTGACTGTGCCCAGAACGTTGGAAACGTAGGTGAGTGAAACTATTTTTGTGTTTTCGTCGATGAGATTCGCGGCGGAAGTGAGGTCAAGTCCGCTTGTCATTCCGAGGGGATTCACCCCGAGGGATCCCTGTCCGACTCGAGATTGAGACAGAGATTCCTCCCGTGACGTCGGAATGACATTTTTAATGTTGATGTATCGTATTTCAAACCCATAATGTTTCGCCATCTGTTGCCAGGGAATTAAATTCGCGTGGTGTTCCGTTCGTGTTAAAACCACGTTATCGCGGTGCGAGAGGCGAGGGGAGAGGGAGTAGGCGAGTTGGTTGAGTGATTGCGTGGTGCCGGAGGTAAAAATTATTTCTTCCGGTTTGGCATTAATAAAACGAGCAACGTTCGCGCGCGCCTCCTCGTATTTTTCCGTAGCCTTTATACTGGATTCGTACACCCCGCGGTGCACGTTCGCACGGTATTTTGTGTAGTAGTCGTTCGTGGCATCCAAAACCACCGTCGGGGTGAGAGTGCTGGCCGCAGAATCAAGATATGTAAAATTGGAAATTGGAAATTGGAAATTGGAAATTTTTTTCATATTGTTATCCTACTGCCCCCTCCATCTCCATTTCAATCAGTCTGTTTAACTCCAACGCGTATTCCACCGGCAGTGCCTTGACAATCGGTTCAATAAAACCAGATACCACCAAACGAGTCGCTTCCTGCTCTGATAAACCGCGAGACTGCAAATAGAAAATTTCTTCCTCACCAATTTTACCAACGCGTGCCTCGTGAGCGACATTGACGTCGTCATTTTTTATTTTAAGCTCGGGAATGGTATTTGCTACCGATTTCTCACCGATCAAAAGCGCATCGCACACCATGGAAGCATTCACCTTTGTTGCTGTCGGCATAATTTTTATAAGCCCACGGAAGGTGTTGGTGCCGCCGTCTTTCGAGATTGATTTAGATACAATCGTCGAGCTGGTATGTGGCGCGGCGTGGATAGCCTTGGCACCCGTATCCTGATTTTGTCCGACTCCGGCAAAGGCGACACCCAAACTATCGGAGCGGGCTCCTCGTCCACGGAGTATTGAGCATGGATAAAGCATGGTAGTTCCGGACCCCATGTTGCCGTTGACCCACTCTATTACACCATCTTCATCAACCAGCGCGCGTTTGGTGTTAAGATTATAAGTGTCTTTGCTCCAATTCTCAATCGACGAATAACGCACGCGAGCGCCTTTGTGGACAAAAATTTCCACGCAGCCGGCGTGCAGCGACGACACACCATATCGTGGGGCGCTGCACCCTTCGATATACTGTAGGTTTGAGCCTTCGTCGGCAATGATGAGTGTATGTTCAAATTGTCCGCCGCTTCGAGCGTTCATGCGGAAGTACGCCTGCAGCGGTAAGTCGATCGTAACATTTTTGGGAACGTAAATGAACGTACCACCGCTCCAGACCGACGCGTGCAGCATGGCGAATTTGTGGTCGTTAATCGGCACGCACTGTGTCATGAAATATTTTTTAACGAGATCGGGATATTTTTGTACCGCCACATCCATGTTTTCGAAAATGACACCTTGAGATTCCCATTGTTGTTTGAGGTTGTGATACACGACGTCGCTATCATACTGAGCGCCAACACCGGCGAGGGCATGTCGTTCCGCCTCTGGTATTCCCAGTCTATCAAAGGTTTTCTTAATTTCGTCTGGTACGTCATCCCAGGTTTTGGTCTCCGCAGCTTCGGGCCGTACGAAGTAAACAATCTCGTCGAGATCGAGTTTACTGAGGTCAGCTCCCCAGGTCGGCATTTCTTTGTGTTTAAAGAATTCAAAAGCCGCTAAACGTTTTTCGAGCATCCATTGGGGCTCGCCTTTTTGTTGCGAGATTTCATGTATTATTTCTTCGGTGAGTCCGGGGGCGGCTTTGTACCGGTGCTTTTCTGCATCGGCAGTATCAAAAAGTGCGCGATTTATATTATCGAGAGCGGCTTTTTTTGGCCTAGATTTAGGATTTTGTGTTTGATTTGTCATTGGAAATTTGACATTTGACTTTACGCAAAGTTTACTCTAAAATAAGCGAAATGTCAACGAAACTGTGTCTATGGAGCAATCATTTTTTTCCATAAAATTAGTGAGCAAAATAATGCTCACCGCCGATATTGTGATTCTGCGTTTTGAAAAGCCAGAAGGTTTTGTGTATCTGCCGGGGCAATTTGTGCAGTTTAGAATTCCGCATGAAGGCAGTATGGTGCTCCGCAGTTACTCGATTAGCTCTCACCCCGATGAATCAGATCTTGAATTTTGTGTGAAGATAGTGCCGGGCGGGAAAGCGTCGAGCTATTTTCAAAAAATGGAAACTGGTGCGGTCGCTGAAATAACTAACGCCAAAGGTGTCTTCGTGTGCCGCCCCGAGCATAGTACACAAAAAGTGTTCATAGCCACGGGAGCGGGTATCGCGCCCATCATGAGTATGGTTAAAGACAGAGTGAAGCAAGGCGATACCATTGAGCTGCTCTTCGGACTTCGCCATGATTCTGATGTGTTTTGGGTTGATGAATTAGAGAAGTTAAAAGCTGCCTATCCTCCTTTTACATACCATATTACGCTTTCACAGCCATCATCTGCATGGCAAGGTAGTAATGGTCGCGTCACTGCGCATGTGCCAGAGGTGAATCAACTAACTAATTATTATATGTGTGGCAGTGTAGAGATGGTGAAAGATGTGCGGAAAATTCTGTTGGAGAGGGGAGTGAACACAAAAAGTGTTCATTTCGAAATTTTTTAATTTTATGTGTCATGCTGAAATTTTGCCACGGGCGGACAAGTGTTTCAGCATTTCGTTGGCAGGATTGTTCGCCACTTCAATTGTCATTCCGAGCGGAGCCGCAGCGAAGTCGAGGAATCACTCTCACTGTGGCCAAGTGATTCCTCCACTCGTCGTACCTCCTCGGTCGGAATGACAATGATGTGGATCCTGAATCAAGCCTGCCTGTGGTAGGCAGGTTCAGAATGGCATTTGATTGTATAGTGCACCTTGACTTTTGGGTGCTTTTTTGTTTATACTTTTGTATCAAAATTTTTTTCAGCCGTTCTGGCTGGGAAAGGAATATACGTTGAAAACGTTCAGGATGGGCCTGGTGGCAACCCTCATTGCCACCCTCTTCGCCGCTCGGGCAGCGGCTGAGGAGAGCCCCCACCACGGTTGTACGTGGCGAGGGGCGATTGGGGCGGCGTACGCCCCACTCTTCTCTGTCGGGAAGCCCCACCCGGCGCACGAATTTGCGCTCGAGCTCGGCGCGGCCTGCGCCTTGAAGCTCGGGCACGGGCTCAAGTTCGTTATCGAGCCCCAGCTCCTCCTCCCCCTGGAGTGGGCAGAGGAGCGCATCGAGCCGGCTCTTGCAGCGGGCTTCAACGCCGCGCTCTACCTATTCGAGGTGGGGCGCTGGCACTTCGGCCCCCGCGTTGGGGCCCACGGGCTCCTCGGGCTGCCACACCCGAGCGAGGCCTCGGGCGCCATGTGGCACCTCGGCTGGGAGGCCGAGGTCGAACTCGCCAAACGGCTCAACTTTTTCGCTGCTCTGCAGTATGCGGGAGCGGCGAGGTGGAGGGATGGTGAGGCCAAGGTGGTCAACGGACCCGAGGCCGTTCTCGGGTTCGAGTTCCTCCTAAACTAGGAGAGGAGTCCACGGCGCATGGAGGGGGCACGCCGGGCGGCTCCTCCATGAATCATGGTGAGGAAGCTCTTCAACAGGATTCATGGTTGCCAAATTGTGGCAGATGTGGTAGTATATGGGGGCTTTACCAGAGTAGGTCTGCTCAAAATAAGCAGATTTTTTGTTACTGGCCCGAAAACAACGAGTTGTTTTCATTGGCAGTAACAATCCGCCTTTGGCGGATACGTTAATTGAGACAGGGATTCTTCGCTGCGCTCAGAATGACAATTTTGTGAACATATGAACATCCGTAACATCGCCATCATCGCTCACGTTGACCACGGCAAAACCACGCTCGTGGATACGTTGCTGCGCCTGAGCAACACCAAACTATCCAAAGAAAACGAAAATCAAGCTGCCATCATGGACAGCAACGAATTAGAGCGCGAACGCGGTATTACTATTTTTTCCAAAAATGCCGCAGTTGAATGGAAAGGCACCAAAATCAACATTATCGATACTCCTGGCCACGCTGACTTCGGTGGTGAAGTAGAACGCGTACTCAAAATGGCCGACGGCTGTTTGCTTCTGGTGGATGCCAAAGAAGGCCCAATGCCGCAAACCCGCTTTGTGCTCAAAAAAGCATTAGCCCTTGGTTTGCGAGTCATTGTGGTTATCAACAAGATCGACAAGCCTGATGCTCGCATTCAGTGGGTGCACGACAAAACCTTTGAACTCTTTTTGGAGCTTGGCGCGAGCGATGAGATCGCCGAATTCCCCACAGTGTACGCAGCCGCGAAATTGGGAAAAGCTGGCCTTGAACCTAACTTAGACGCCATGACTGACGTGGCTCCGCTCTTTGAATCTATTCTCAAACATATTCCTGAACCAAAAGCAGACACCACCGCGCCACTTCAGATGCTTACCGTCACCATCAGTGCCGACAACTTCAAGGGCCGTATGGCTACCGGGCGCATCTATAATGGCACTATCAAAGCCGGTCAGGAAATCATGCATATCAACCGCCTTGGTCAAATGAAGAAAAGTAAAATTACCGCTATTCTTGGTTTTCAGGGTCTCGATAAAGTAGAAATTAAAGAAGCAAGCGCTGGCGATATCGTCACGGTGGCAGGTATTGAAGACGTGAATATCGGTGAAACGATCGCTGATGTTAATAACCCGATTGCGCTCCCGACCATTGATATTGAAGAGCCGACCGTGAAGATGACGTTTATGGTGAACGATTCGCCGTTTGCTGGTAAGGAAGGTAAGTTTACCACCTCGCGTCAAATCCGCGCCCGCCTTTTTAAAGAGCTCGAAACCGACGTAGCACTGCGCGTTGTCGATGGTACGGAAAATAATTGGATCGTCTCTGGTCGCGGTGAACTGCATCTCGCTATTCTCATCGAACGCATGCGCCGTGAGGGCTACGAATTCCAAGTGTCACAACCGCAAGTAATCAATAAAGAAGTTGGCGGCAAGACACTCACGCCATTCGAACAAGTATTCGTGGAAGTACCCGATGCATATTCAGGAGCTATTATTCAGAAGCTTGGCACGCGTCGCGGTATTTTGCAGAATATGTATTCCGAAAATGGCATCACCTTCCTTGAGTTCAAAATTCCCACTCGCGGTCTGTTTGGCTATCGCACGGAATTCCTTACCGACACCAAAGGTCTTGGCATCATCAACACTATGTTCGCCGACTACGAAGAGGATCCGGGCGGCTGGCACGAACGCGATCAGGGCTCGCTCGTGGCGCACGAAACCGGTGAAACCAATTTGTACGGTCTGCTCAACGTGCAAGATCGCGGTGTCTTGTTTTATGGCCCTGGCGTTACGGTCTATGAAGGCGAAGTGGTGGGTCAGAGTTCGCGCCCAGGCGATCTGCGCGTTAATGTGTGCAAAACCAAACAGCTCTCCAACATGCGCAGCAAGGGTGATGGCAGCGCCGAGCACTTCAATACGCCACATACCATGGGGCTCGAAGAAGCACTCGAGTACATTGGCCCCGACGAACTGGTGGAGGTAACACCACAAAACATCCGCATTCGCAAGATGATTCTTAACGAAAGCGAAGCACGACGCAAAGCCAAGTCAGGCGCCTAAAGATAACTAAACGCTCAGTATCACAAACCACTCATTTACCTGAGTGGTTTTTTGACTTTTTATGTCAATCAGATTATTGTATAGCGCATCAATTACTATAGCGCATCATATGGCAGAATATCAATGTCCAACGTGCGGAGGCACCCATGCTCCGGGGGCGTGTCCAGAGCAAAAGACAGAAGTTTGTGGAGGGTTAACTGCGGAGCGTAGAGCAGATGCCGTGGCTGTATTATCGAACAGTAATGTAAAAGATCCGCAAAGAAAAAAGACCGTGCTGAGTTTTTTTGAAGGCTTGTCAGAAAGCGAACGCGCGGCATTCGTTGCAGATACAGATTTATTTACTGAATTCTGCGATTTTGTGGACGATGCATTTATCGACGACATTGCAGTGGTTGGAAATATATGCAAAATACTTGGTGTGTTAAACAATGAAGATATTCAAAAAATAGCAGCTCGTAACATTGAATTTGAGATATGTAATAATGGCGGTCGTACAGCCACGGCAGATTGGCTTATTGCTACGTTTGAAATCGGTGAAGAGGCTGTGCGAGAACAAGTGGCTCGTGCTATCGAATGGTTTTTAAACGAAGAAGCAAAAGGTGATTTTGTCGTTACTCTCAAAAAGTGTGTCGCTCTTCAAAAAAAGTATGGGGTGCCTCCGACTGCTTTGGCCCCGTATTTTAAAAGCGACCAAGATTTACTTAATGAAATTGTCGCAGCGCTCGGTATTGGGCCACATGGGCGGAAAGATGACTATTGGGCAATGAATAATGCGCCTGCATTTTCTAAAGATGATCTGGCCAATCTCATTGAAGGAGCTATTCCTGACGTAAAAGCGCAGCTCAGTGTGAGTTCAAGATTAAAAGAGATTAGACAACCGCTCAATGGTGATATGGAAATCAAGAATCCGGAAGGGGCCTTGGCATTGTTGCGTCGAGAAATGGGCGGTGGGCATAGCCTTCGTCACGGCGATATACAGGCAGAGCTTGAAAAAGCCAACTGCTCACAGGCTGACCGAGACCGCGCTTTTGAAACGCTGGTAGACGAAAATGAATTTTTAGCTCGGATAGGGTCTAGCTTAGAAGAGTTGGAAACAGAGCTGCGAACAAAAAGCGATGATGAGCTCAGAAGGTTGAAGGAGTACTGCTGGCGACTGCACGAGGTGGTCACTGCGTTCAAAATCACTTCGACCTTAGAACCTTTGCGCCGTGTTACTCAGCTCAGAAAAATGGTTTCTGCTATTCTGGAAGAGCGTGATAAGTAATAATTTTTGACGGATTAATTAACGTAAGACCGCGCAGGAGCGGTCTTTTGTATTGATAGCAAAAAAATTGTATAATATCTCTCACTCGTAAATATGCCGTATGTTCCGTCGCCCCGCTGCCAGTGTTGTCGATAAAAATCGGCTATCCCACATCGCCATTTTTTTTCTGCTCCTTGCGGGGTGGATTTTGGTGCGCCTCGCCACACTGCAGATTTTCCAGCATAACTATTACGCCACCTTCGCCCTCAACGCGCATGAATTTGCCGAGAAAATCCACCCGGAACGCGGTAAAATTTTATTTCAAGATACGCGCAGCGGCACCGAATACCCAGCAGCCGTCAATCGTGAATACGCGCTTTTGTATGCTGTTCCCAAAGAGATTCCACCCGCCGAAGTTTTGACCGACGCGACATTCTTGTCAAATCTTTTTAATTACTCGGTAGAGCAGAAGGGAGCACTCATAAGCAAACTATCACAGCCAAAGAGTGTATACGCTGTCATTGAGAAAAAAGTTGATGACGATATTGTCGATGCGATCAAAGCGCAAAAGATGAAAGGTATCTATTTTGGTTCACAAGAGTATCGTTTTTACCCCGAGCAAAATATAGGTGCTCCGGTAGTGGGCTTCTCGGCGATCGACGACAATGGCTCGCTCGTAGGGAAGTATGGCGCGGAGAGTTTCTGGCAGAAGGAGCTTGCCGGCACGGGCGGATTTCAAATGGGGGAGCGGGGCGCGCTCGGTAGCTGGATTACACTTGCCAATCGCACGTTCGCGCCGTCCACCAATGGGTCGGACATACTGCTCACTATCGATCGCGCGGTGGAGTTCAAAGCGTGTGAGCGCTTGCGGCAAGGAATGGAAGAATACGCGGCCAAGAGCGGCGCCTTGATACTGATGAACGCGCAGACTGGCGCCATCGTGGCTATGTGCAGTCTGCCGGATTTTGACCCCAACAATTATTCCAAAGTAGCTGATATTCGCGCTTTCAACAACACAGCCGTTTTTGGACCCTATGAACCTGGTTCAGTATTCAAATCTATTACCATGGCAGCGGGCTTGGATCTTGGGCTCGTTACGCCTGAAACAACCTACACTGACCCATGCTCTATCAAATTGAATGGTCATGAGATACACAATGCCGAAGGCAGATGTTGGGGTATGCAAACCATGACGCAGGTACTCGAAAAATCGCTCAACACGGGCGCGGCATGGGTAGAGCAAAAAATAGGGCCAGATAAATTTGAACAATACGTAAAAAAGTTTGGTTTTGGTAAAAAAACAGGAATAGAATTAGCCGCCGAATCTGTCGGCGACATTTCCTCACTCGCGCGCAAAGGTGATATTTTTGGTGCCAATGGTTCGTTCGGCCAAGGTCTTACAGCCACCCCTATTCAATTGGTGGCCGCCTATGCAGCTATCGCGAATGGTGGTACACTCCTCAAACCTTTTATTGTGCAAGAAGTACGACACCCCGACGGTACAAAAGAAACTACCAAACCAACCGTGGTAGCCCAGGTTTTTTCGGCGCATGCCGCCAAACTACTCGATGGTATGCTCACGTCGGTGATTGAAAGACATTACCACAAAGCTCAAATCGATCATTACTACGTGGCAGGTAAAACCGGTACCGCGCAGATTGCCGACCACGGCAAATATAGCGATACTCGTACCAACCATACGTTTATCGGTTTTGCGCCGGCCACGAACCCGCAGTACGTCATGCTCGTGAAGTATGAAGAACCCAACCAACCCTGGGCCGAACTCACCGCCATGCCGGTATTCAAAGACGTGATGCAATTTACCCTTCAGTATTATGGAGTGCCGGGAGATAGACCATAATAAATAAAAAATCCTAAACTCGAAATCCGAAACAATTTTCAACGTATGAAACTTTTACATTTTCTCCTCAAATTTTTTTCTCAAAGAATACTTAAAAAATATTCTCCTGAAGTTATTGGTATCACCGGTTCGGTGGGTAAAACGTCCGCTAAAGATTTTATTTACACGGTTCTCGCCGGGAGCTTTTCCGTGCGTAAAAGTGAAAAAAATTACAACAACCAAATCGGCACGCCGCTGACTATCATTGGTATACACAAATCACCAGGGCGCTCAATGCTCGGCTGGGCAGGTGTTTTTTTGCGAGCACTCAAATTGCTTGTACACAAAGATCCCGCGTATCCAAAAATCTTGGTACTCGAAATGGGTGCCGATCGGCCGGGTGACATCAGTTATCTCACTACGCTCGCGCCCTGCACGGTGGGTGTACTCACCGCCATTGCCCACGCGCATACCGAATTTTTTGGATCCGTAAAAAAAATCGCTCAAGAGAAACGAGTTATTATTAGTCATCTGCCCAAAAATGGTACTGCGATACTCAATGCCGATTATCAACTCGTACTGGATCAAACCCCCTATACCAAAGCACCGATCATGACGTATGGTTTCAAAGACGGCGCGGATGTGCGGGTGAGCGATGTCGGTATTACGATAGACGAAAAAACTGGGTGGCCAAGCGGTCTCAGGTTTAAAGTGTCGCACGGCGGCAGTATTGTGCCGGTATTTTTGCCGGGTGTGGTGGCCGAACCATTTGTGAGTGCCGCCGCCGCTGCCATTGCCGTTGGTGTTCACTACGGCGTGCACCTCGTGCAGGCAGCGGAGCGCCTCACTACCATTAATCCTATTCCCGGGCATCTCAGCCTTATTGCCGGCATCAAAAATACAATGCTTATCGATGATACCTATAACTCCAGCCCCGATGCCGTCCGCGCGGCACTCAAACTACTCGCCGCCATTACTCCGAGCCATTCGGCAGAGCGATTCGCTGTGCTCGGCGATATGCTCGAGCTGGGGGACGAAACGCAGCAGCTCCATCGTGAAATTGGATTTTTGGTAGCTGAGCTTGGTATCGACAATCTTATCACTGTGGGCGAAGCTTCCAAACACACCGCGCTTGGCGCCAAAGAAGCGGGTATGGATGAACATCGTATCGCGAGTTTCTCCATGAGCCCTGAAGCGGGTAGATTTTTGCAAGAAAAATTATCCGAAGGGGCTGTGGCGCTTATCAAAGGTTCGCAGGGGAGTCGGATGGAAAAAATTGTGAAAGAAGTGATGGCGGAGCCAGAGAAAGCAGCTGAGTTGCTTGTGCGGCAGACACCGGAGTGGATCGCCAGATCCTAAATCCTAAGTTCTAAAATCTAAACAACCTCAAATTATCAAAACGTGCGTTTTCCAAAAAACGTTTTGTGTTTACACCATTTATGCATTTATGCTTGTTTAGGATTTAGGGTTTAGAAATTAGAGTTTTTAAATATGCTTCTCAACCTCTACACCATCATCTCGCTCATTTGTGCGATTTTCGTCTTCATCTCTCTCATCTCCGTCATTGCCGGTGTACCCTTTGTGCCTACACACCGCAAGCAAGCGATCAAAATGATGGAGCTGGCTGGGATTCAATCAGGAATGAAAGTGATCGATCTTGGCTCCGGCGCAGGGCGGCTTCTTTTTTTGGCCGCCAAAAAAGGCGCCACGGCTGTGGGGTATGAGCTGAATCCGTTTCTGGTGCTCTGGACCAACCTCGCGATTCTCGCCAAAGGCCTGCGTGGAAAAGTCACGGTGAAGTGGCAATCCATCTATACCGCGGATGTGAAGACAGCCGATGTTGTATGTACCTTTCTCATGGAGCGGCCGATGCGCCAGCTAGAAGAAAAATTATGGACCGAGATGAAGTCGGGTAGTAAAATAGTGTCATATGTCTTTTCCGCCCCGCATCACGCGTATGCAGTCAAAGAAGAGGGGATATATGTGTATACGATTGGGCAGGAAACCGCAAACAAGGGCGGTTGACTTTTTGGGTATTTGTTGTATACTAGCCGCCACAATGCCAAAGTCCAAATGACAAATGTCAAATCAAATTCAAATGTAAAAAATCCAAAATTAGAAATTGGAAATTTGACATTCAACTCTGGCCCGTTCGTCTATCGGTTTAGGACATAAGATTCTCAATCTTGTAAGACGGGTTCGACTCCCGTACGGGCTACTCACAAAAGCGCACCATGTTAAATGGCGCTTTTTTATTTCTCCTAAATTTCATAGTAAGTTTGCCAAAAGGGAACCATAGAAGTACAATAGCGTTGATTATGAACAAACAAATATTCCTTCGAAAGATAAAAGAAAATTTCCCTAAGCTTATTTTTCGACATTCACGAATGCTCACTCATGGGTGGGATAATGTGGCGGTAATTTTGGACAATAAGATCGTTTTTCGTTTTCCCAAAGATCGGCAAAATCCACAGTTCAAAATAGAGCTCGAGATAAATCCTGAGTTGGTAAAACGTGTTTCGTTGCCCGTACCCCACTTTACTTATATAGCGAAGGATACATCTTTCGCTGGCTATCCGATGATCCAAGGTTCATCGTTAACACCGCGACAATTCAGTAAACTTTCTCAAACGCACAAAGACGTGATCGCTGAGCAACTGGCGCGTTTTCTCACAGAGTTGCATACGTTTCCATTAGCAATTGCCAAAAAGTGCGGTGTCCATCCGTCATGGTCAACCACGGAAGCGCGAAAATGGTATGGCCAGCAGCTAGTTGTTTTGAAAAAAAAGATGCGCGAAAAAGATTACAAAGTTTTGATTGATATTTTAAATCGCTACGATCAGGATTATACTTTCAAACCAGCCCTAGCGCATCAGGATCTCACCTATGATAATATGGTCATTTCCAAACAAAAAACCGTGGCGGGAGTGATTGATTTCGGTGATATTCAGATTGCCGATCCGGCTCGAGATATCGGGTGCCTGGCGGAGTATGGTATAGAATTTTTTGACGCCGTTCTTAAGTATTACAAGCCCAGAGACAAACATTTTCGAGATCGAGCTCTCAGAGGATACGCTCTTTTAAGTTTAAGTTTTCTGTATAATGGCGTTACGAAGAAAATGAAAGAATCATGGCGACGTGGGTACGCACTCCTCAAAGCCCGGCGAGCAGGTCTTATATAAAAACGCTACCCATCACTCATGAAAAAATATTTTATTGTCATTGCAATTATTTTTCTCGCTACGGTATTGTTTTTTGCCTGGCGCGAAACCGCGCACGCGCCAAAGTCGGCGGCTGGCACAGTGGCACAACCGGGAGTGCGTGTGTACACGAGCCAAGATGATCATTTTTCTGTAGCGTATAGCAGCGACTGGATGGTGGACACAAGCGCGACGAGTGGACATGAGGTCATTTTTACTACCGAGCCGGGCGGCATGGGCGTGGCTGGAGTGTCAGTTGAGCCATTTGCCGGGACGCTCGATGATTTTGTACGTACGTATCATCCCAATCTAGCGGTTGACGTTGATGCGTATGCCACGAGCACGTCCGCGTTTGTGATGGTTGACGGTCAAAGGGCGGTGCAGTATCATTTTAGCTACCCCTATCGTCCCGAGGTGCAAACATTTGTGGTTTCGGGCGGCAACCTTTATACTATCTTTGCCGATCGAGCGGATGCGGACTCGGGCGCGATGCTTGCATCGTTTCGGTTGATAAAATAAAAATTTTAAATCTTAATTACTTTTAATTAGTCATAATATGAGCGAAAGCTTACAACCCCAGCGGGAATTGCCACATGGCTATGAGCCCGTCGATATTAAAGATAGTACAGCAGGAGCAGCTCTGAGCATCGAAGAAACACAAATGCGTAAGGATGGCTGGGTGTGCGTACGATGGACCGCAGGCAATGAAAATACTCAAATTGACCAACGGACACTTGAACGAAATGGACTTAAGGTTATATTAGCCGGCGATGAACTTACCGGTTTTCGAGTATGGTGTAAGGCGGAGTAAAATCGCAGCAAAGGTACGTATGTCTATCAATCAGTCGATTTACAGGTTGTTAATGAATACCGCGCAGCATCTTGTGCGGGTCTAAAAAAATAGTGTATAGTTACAGGGTTATTTATTTAATACACACAGTTCGTCATATGACGTTAAAACACACATATTTGTTGGCAGCTGCTTCCATAGCCGTGCTCCTCGCTGGTGCGGGGTGCGTACCGGAAACAACCGACACCAACGATGCTGCTGCTCGCCACAGCAGCGCCACCACCACACCTGCATTCACCGACGGTAAAACGGTGGAAAGCACAGAAAATGATTTTTCTATTTCGTACCCCGGCACCTGGACGCTCAAAACCGACGACCCCGATTATCCAGTGAAAATATTTGCGCCCAACGATAATGCTTCCGACACCTATTCCGAAAATGTACGGGTGATGGTCAACCCACTCAAAAATGACGATACCGATCTAGCTACTATGGTTGATATTGAGCATGCCGACTTACAGAGTGGGAGTGGGTATAAAGAAATGGAATATGCCGACGATACAATCGATGGCATCCCGGCCAAGCGTATAGTCCACGGTTCAACTATCGACGGCAAAGACTATGTATTCTTTTTGGAAATTCTCGTCTATAAACATCGTGAATATGTATTCACAGCCGCGACGAAGCCAGCTGCCTATGCCGCGTACCGCGACACCTTCGACAAGATGGCTCATTCCATGAAATTGTTCTAAATCGAATAGCCACACAAAATAAAAATTGGCTGCGTGCCAATTTTTATTTTCCTTTCAATTTCCTTTTCGCCGCCACAATTTCCCGACCCAGCTCTTTTAATTTCTCTTGACCAAGAACCGTTTCGGAGCGGGGGAGCAGCACGTCTTCTTCGGTTTTGACATGTTCGTTTACTTCGCTCTCCAATGTCTCCAGTTTGGCTCGCCATTCAGGATCATTTTTGTCCATGGTGAGGAGTTCAGCGAGCATTTTCTTCACCGCCGCGTGATCATCATACGACATGGCGATGAGATCCGCGCTCCCATGATTGGCGGCTCGCACGGTGGGGTAGAAAATACGCTCTTCCACCTCGGCGTGAGCATCGAGCTCTTCTTTAAGTTTTTTGAATAACGTCTCACGAC
>CAYTPE010000012.1:0-20787 GCA_964439885.1 uncultured Gammaproteobacteria bacterium | reverse complement strand
TATTTCCCCGATGACAGCCGTGGCAGAAGTCGCCGAAGCTATCTTATAATGGGGTTACCTAACAAGGAGTACGGACTCGCCGCTGCTTTTCTCTTTTTATTGAGAGCAACCGTGAGCCCTTAATTTCCCCTGTTGTCCGTTGGTGTAGTACTGGACCTGTAAGTTTTAATGAGCTTACATAAATAAGTATACCATATACTTTTACTTTTGTCAAGGATGAGCCATTTTAGCTAATTTTTATTTATTTTTAGCCAAAAAATGCACAAATTTATCATTTTTATTTGTATACACTAATGTAAACAAATGTAATTTGGCTAAAATTAAATAAAAATACACACTAGTATATACAAATTATCCACACTTTAGCCCCTTTATCCACCTACTTATCCACAATTTGTATAAACTAATGTATACAAATTTAATTCATAGAGCGACACGGTGATGATTTTAAAACAGCGGTTGTCTCTTTGATAAAGGAATGGTTGGTATTTCAGCCGCACAGTGCAACTAACTTCTTAACATACTATCGAGCTGTGTGTTATAATTGCACCGATTATACTTAACTAAAAAAATATGCCAAGGAGGGGAAAATTTATACTGCCTTTTATTATATGCGGCAGTTTTTTATTTGCTACTTTTGCCAGCGCTAAGGTGCTTATTTCTCAAATTCAAATCGCCGGTGTGTCTACCACGGATGAGTTTGTGGAGCTTTATAATTACTCTTCAAGCTCACAATCAATTGTCGGGTGGAGTCTCAAAAAGCAAACGGCTGGTGGAACGCTCAGCAACCTGGTAGCCAGCTTCGGTAACTCAGCAACGCTTGGGCCGTTCGGATACTTCCTCGTAGCACATAAAGATTATCAGCCTACCAACGGTGTGACTGCGGACGCACTCTACTCGAATAATTCGACTAATCTGGCTCCAGACAACGCGGTGATCCTCTCTGATGCAAATGGCACACTCGTGGATCGAGTAGACTGGGGCTCGATCGTATCACCGTTTGGCTTTCCGTCAGCCACGAACCCTCCCCCCGGAAAAAGCCTTGTTCGTTTGCCCAATGATGCAACTGGTAATGGCACCGACACCGAGAACAGCAGTCTCGACTTTGTAACGTCTACTTCGAATCCCTTTAACAGTATGAGCGCGGGAAGGCCTGCCTATGTACCGGACATTGTTCCTGTAGCTACTTCTACTGAGCCGACTTCGACCGATAGTGCTGGCTGCACTGGAACGTGCTCAGTGGCATTTTCCACGCCACCGACAGATACGCCGTTAATGGATTGGCTAGCGCTAAAAATTAACGAAGTGATGTCAAATCCGATTGATGGGCCGGAGTGGGTAGAACTCTACAACAGCGGCACAACAACGATTGATCTCAGCGGCGCGATACTGTGCGACAATCGAGCGTCGGGATGTACGATTGCGGCCCTCTCGGGCACGCTGGCTTCGCATAATTGGGCCACCATTTTTTTGAGTAGCGCTCATCTCAACAACGATGGTGATTCTGTCATTCTTAAAGGCTCAAACGGAACAATTGTCGATGCGGTCGCCTATAGCGGATCACTCATCCCGGGCGCCGGACAGACTGTGGCGCGAGCTTATGACGGTGCTGACACTAATTCTGATACCGATTGGACGGTTACTGCCGCCCCCACGCCCGGAGCTGCTAATGCTATTGTGACGCCACTAGCCGCGAGCAAATCAAGCGGCGGATCAGGAGGGTTTTACAGTGCAGCACCCAGCAATACCGCCTCAACACTTGTGTATGCGACATCGACAAGTCCGATAGTATTGAGCGAACTTTACCCCGACCCAGCGAGCGGCAATAATGACGATGAGTTTATTGAACTACATAACATCTCTTTAAATTCTATCGATCTGACTCGCTGGAAACTGTCCGATACAAGCCGGTCGTTTGTATTGTCGGAAATTATCGAGCCAAATGGTTATGCGGTATTTACGAGGCACACCACCGCGATTGCACTGAACAATGCGAACGAGGAAACAGTGCGGCTATTTAACGAGAAGGGTGAAATTGCCGACGAAGTATCATACGATAGCGCGGTTTCTGGTGAAAGTTATAGTCGGGATGAAAATAATCGATGGCAGTGGAGTGCGCAAATTTCACTAGGAGCATCAAACATAATCAAAACAACTAGACACGAGAGCGTATCCGTGGCGTGGAATGTTTTGATGCCGACTATTGCTGTGGTGGGACAAAAATTAATATTTAACGCAGAAGGTAGCGCGGATCCGCGGGGTGGGAAGCTAGTGTTCGACTGGAATTTTGGTGATAGTACAAGCAGCACTGGCGCGATCGTTACTCACGCTTACTCAGCAACAGGTACATTCGCCGTCACGCTGACTGCTTCAAGCACACAAAATACGCAAAGCACAGCCACACGCCACCTTACAGTTGGACTCGAGAATGAATCGCGAACACCAGGCATTATACTTAACGAGGTCTTTACTAATCCAGCGTCAAGTGAACAGGGTGAATTTATTGAACTCATGAATAGTGGAACGAGCACTATCTCACTTGCGGGGTGGCTTATTACAAACCATACTGATTCATACAGTATCCCCGACGGCACAACCGTTGCACCCGGCGAAACAGCTACCTTTTATAAGGTAGCGACACACCTCAATCTCGACAACCAATCTGAAACCGTAACACTCTTATCTCCTTTCAATTCCATTGAAGACAGCGTCACGATGCCCAAATCAACCGAAGGTAAAAGTTACAGCCGCTTTGGTACAGCATGGCAGTGGGCACTGCCGAGCCCAGGAGCCCCCAACGCCATGGTGCTGGGTGAAAAAATCACATCGCCTACCACAGAACGCACCAAATCTGCTCGAACAGTACTAGCCGCACGGGCTATCAACCTTTCTGGGGTGCGGGAACTACCTAAAGGAACGCGCGTATCGGTGGAAGGTATCATTTCGGCCGAGCCGGGAGTCTTTTCAAATCGTTACTTTTATATAAGCGGACCAGAAGGGGGTATACAAATCTACTTTACTAAGGCAGCATCCACGTCGCTCCAACGCGGCGATGTAGTACGCGTTGTGGGAACAATGTCGGCACTCAATGGAATTCCTCGTATTAATGTAAAAAATGCGTGGGACGTGCGAATGCTGCAACACGGTGCCCCGCCCATACCGAACTCCATCGACATTGATGAGTCTGAAGAATTGCCGCTTGGAACGCTGGCGGTGGTTTCTGGAGAAATAACTGAAATAAGCGGAAACAGTGTGTATCTCGATAACGGATCGAACGAAATTCAAATGTATCTGCGCCCCGCTTCACACATTGCAAAGTCTACCATCGTAAAAGGAGAAAATATGGAAATACTCGGCATTTTGGAAGCAAGCAAAAATGGCATACAGCTTTTACCGCGCTCGGCGAGCGACTTAATAGACAAAGGCCCATCCGATGATATTGTGAAGGGCTCTGCGCCAGTGCATATGCCGCTACCACACGCTTATTCTTTTGCCACCATTGGCGGTGCCCTTCTCCTTGCTGTTGGCCTTACAATCCGCTATCGCTCGATTGCGATACAGTTGTGGAGACGTTTATTGTTTAAACTCACTAAATAAGAGGCTTTTAAGTAATTAATGTTGTGACAAAAAAAGAATAGTGATATAATAAAGGTACCGTACCGACTCTATGACTTTTCGAACGAAAATGTGCTTATATATGCGTCGTGCCACAATTTCTCTACTGTGGGGTATTGTTGGCTTTTTTGTCTTATTTTTTACTGCCCCAGCAGCGGCTGCCACACCCCCTACTATCCTCACATACCAAGGCAAGCTTACCAACAACAATGTTTCGGTATCGAGCGCGGTGTCGATGAAATTTGTGCTGTATGATGCAGCTACGAATGGTAGCGCCTTGTACACTGCTGGCGGCACATTGGTGGCGCCGAGCGCTATTTCGGTTACCCCAACGGCTGGCTTGTTTTCGGTGGATCTTGGTGGTGCTGGCACGAACATACTTGACCCGTCTATTTTCCAAAACAATCAGTCAATATACTTGGAAATTACTATTAATGGCGAAACGCTCTCTCCGCGCAAACGAATTACGTCGGCGCCTTTTGCATTTAATGCCGCATACCTAAACGGAGTGGCGGCAACATCAACAGCCTCCTCGTCCACTTATATTCCCATTTCCGATGCGAATGGTAATTTTAACTTCCGCGGAGTAACGACCTCCAACTTTAGCTTCACGAACGCTACTGGCACGCATATCACTGTTGATACGTGTACCGGTTGTGGATTCTTCAACATTCTTAATTTTGGCGCCGTTGGTGATGGTGTGACTGATGATGCTCCCGCCTTCCAGCGAGCCCTCGACGCTATGTACGCGGCTGGGGGCGGAACACTTATTGTTCCGCCGAACCTACCGAACGGAACACACGCAGTCTATGCCTGGAAAAGCGCGGTGACTGAAGATTTTTCACCTAATGGTATGGGCCCGCATGGGTCTTGGTATATCAATGGTTCTGGAGCACAGGTTCTCGTAACATCCACGCCAGGTAACGCCTTCATCGCACTCAGCATCTACAATGCTACTTCATTTACCATTCAAGGAATGCGATTTTATGGCGTTATCAATCCCGTAGAACATTTTACTGTGCCCAATCCAGTAAAAAATGTTATTTACTCGTCTGCAACAGAAATGAAAATTATCGACTCTCAATTTAATGGTTTTTATATTGAGTTTCCAAATCCTAATCCGGGAGGCCTAATGGGGACTAACGCCGTAATTTATGGCGACAGTCTTATAATAGATAATTGTATTTTCGCCTCGAATGGTGGGTCGGGACGTCCTGTCGTCAAAGCAGAAAATTGGTCGAATTTCATTGTTGATAAAACCGTCTTTGCGGATTTCTATTTTATCGACAATGTACAGTACGCTCCCATGAGCGGCGACCAACCCTTTTCGTCTATTTTCACTGCCAACCCTTTACCACCTGCGAATGGTAACGCCGACTCAATTTATGGCGGAAATCGCGCGATAATTTCCAATTCACGCTTTGATGAGGGGCAGGGGTATTACACCATTTACATCGGAGGTCTAAGTGTCTATACCAAACAAGTGGTCATCACAGGAAACAATCAAAATGTTAACCCAGCCAACGCAAGTGTGGGTATATATCTTTACAAAGTACGGCATGCAACAATTGAAAATAATTACCAGCGGGAAGGCGGCTTAGGCTCAAAAGGTATTACAGGAAATTTCGTAGATGATGTAGTGCTCCGTCAAAACTATGTGGAATCAGGCTCGGTTGTAAGTAATCTTAACTTTGATGCCACCGTAACGTCAGTAAAAATTATTGACTCCGACTATGCCACCTCCACGGGTGCTCTCTACACTCACGTAGAAAATACTGGATCAATGGTGGTACCAGGTACTCTCGCCGTCGCAAGTACCACACTTATCGGCACCACTACAGCGCCGTCTGCTGGCTATCGATTATTTGTGGATGCCGCCTCAAGCAGCCGGGCAGGTATCGGTGTGAACGGCTATATTCGCGCATCAGGCTATATTACCGGAACAACCACACTCGACGTAGCCGAGCTGTACCCTATAAGCAGCACGTGCCAAAACAACAATAGTTGCCCGACCAAAGGAGACGTGGTATGTTTGGCGCTTGGTGAAGTTGCCGCCACTATTGAACGCTGTCATTCGCCGTATGACTCTACCGCGCTTGGAGTTATCTCTACTGATCCCGGTTTTTCTTTGGGCGGCTTCGCAAACGATGCCAATCGTCAAGTAGCATTGGCTGGTCGGGTGCCCGTATTGGTAAGCGCCAAAAACGGGCCGATTGCCGTCGGCGACCATCTCACCACTTCGGATATTGATGGCGTCGCGATGAAAGCCACCAAATCTGGGCCGACCGTTGGTATCGCACTCGAAGGGTATAGTGGTGAGGGGATGGCAAAAATTCTTATGTTCGCCAAAACAGGCTGGTGGGGTTCTTCCGGACTGGACGAATCTAACAGTTCGGTACTAAATGGTTCGCTCGAATCATTTCTCTCCGCGTTCAGAAACATTGGCGTTACCATAAGCCAAGGGTTCGTTCAGGCAGCCGAGTTCGTTGCCGACAAAATTACCACCAAGACGCTCTGTGTTGGCACTGTATGTTTCGACGAAAATGAAGCGTACAGATTGAAGCAGCTTATCAATCAAAACCAAAATAGCATTTCGTCTGTTCAGTCTGCCCCTCCTGCTCCCATCGAACAATCTCCGCCCGTGTCACAAAACGCGGAGCCCGCCGCTCCTGCTAATACGCCGTCCGAATCAACCTCACAGTAAAAGCACCCCGCAAAGGGTGCTTTTACTTATTGATTGACCAATTTTCTTTGGAGCATTTCGTTAAACAACGCGAATTTTTTTCCTGATAATTTCAACCGTATCGTACCCGATTCGGCCCATGATTTTTGCTTTCCATTTGGAAAGAAAATCTTTCCGCCAAACCATCCTTTTTGTGTTTTGATAGAAGTGAGCGTTTCCTTAGAGAACCCGAAATGTCGCTCCGACCCAGATAAAATAGTATTCAAATCTTGCGTTGCCACTTGCTTAGCTTTATACGAAGCCACCATATCACCCACCACACTTATCGCTGTCAGTAGGCCGCTTCCACCCACACCGAGCCCGAGTGCGGAACCCGATTGGACAAAATAAATACTGTCGCTTGTCTCTACGATCGACCAGTACGCCATCGTGGCAACGCCAGGAACTTTAATATTGGTAATGGCGGAGAGTACTGTTTGGTTGGTGGTTTCTTGCATAAGAATTATATAATTTTAATAGAGTGATTTTGCAATTTTCACACTTCCTCTATAACATCTGAATTTTTTGAATAATCGATTCGATTGTCGCGCCATCACCGTAGGGCGATGATATTAACAGATAATTATGCTTTTTGCCAAATACTAAAGAATATTCAAGTCGGGTTTTTCCGATCTCGTGCCGCCACTGCAAAACATCAAATCCATTTATCACTCGCTGGAGTACCCCGGCAAGCCGCTTGCCGTCCACCTGTTCGCTTCCAATGTTAGTAACGGTGGAATACGAATCACCAAATTTTTGAACTATCTCTTGTTCGACGTCAGCTATAGAAATGGCCGGTAACACATCGAGCTCACATAGCCAGCCGTCGCTGGAATTTACGTACTGAACTTCTGGACTTTTGGGGATATACACCGCGCAAAATCGAATACGAGTATTGATGGCATCAAAATACCCGCTTTGATTTTGTGTCGTAATATCCTGTTTCTCAAATTCGTTATTCGGGAAAAAAATCCGCACCTCGTCGTTTTGAAAATAGCGATCTTTGGAAATGAGTGTTGTCGTGGTGGTTCTATTTTGTTGATTTCTCTCATGAACTTTTCTTTCTGTTTGGAGGATAACAAAAAACAAAGATGCTATTAATAAAACGCGTATTACAGCTTTCGTTTTATACATAATGGATTTGTTGTGCGGAGAGGGTGGGATTCGAACCCACGGTTCCTTGCGGAACACGGCTTTTCGAGAGCCGCACAATCGACCACTCTGACACCTCTCCAGGTGCGGAAGGGGTGAGATTCGAACTCACGGTCCACTTGCATGGACGACAGTTTTCAAGACTGTTGCCTTAAACCGCTCGGCCACCCTTCCATTCGTTTTTGAATGACTGGTAGACTATCATTATCAACATAAAAAATCAAGGTTACTCTTAATTATACAACTTCGGCACCATACAAGTAGGACCCTTGTAGGGCTGGAGCATATTCTATACAATATACTTACCTATGACAGAAATTTTACATACTGCGGGCACTGCCCTTACCGCACTTATTCAGAACGATCTCCCGACGTGCAACATGCCAAAATGTAGCTGCCGACTGCACTTTACGGGCACTGTGAGAGTACTCAACAATGACGACGTTCGCTTTCTTTTTACTTGCCCAAACTGTATGACCGCATTTCCTAGTGAATTAGTAGAGGTAAGCCGGCCAACGTGGACAGAACATTATTATAAAGAGGTAAATACCTAAAATTATGCAAACAGCCATTTTTGGCGGTGGATGTTTCTGGTGCACCGAGGCCACCTTCTCGATGCTTAAGGGAGTACAAACAGTTGTTCCTGGCTATGCTGGCGGCACACAGCCGCACCCAACCTACGAACAAGTTTCCACAGGCACGACCGGCCAAGCTGAGGTGATTAAAATTGAATTTGACGAAACGGTTATTTCCTATCACGATCTATTGACCGTCTTTTTCGCAGTACACGACCCAACAACACTTAATCGACAAGGTAACGATGTGGGAACACAATACCGTTCCATAATTCTTTACACCACAGAAGAACAAAAAACGCGTGCCGAAAAATATATTACTGAGCTCGAACAAGGGGAATTTAAGGGCTCAAAAATTGTAACCGAACTCGTGCCGCTGGTTACGTTTTACGAGGCCGAAACGTATCATCATGAATACTTTAAGAAAAATCCGGAACAAGCGTATTGCCAAATCGTGATTGATCCCAAAGTACAGAAACTAAAAAAGAAAATGCGTCATCTTTTGCGAGCATCCAGCTAGCAGTGAATGCCTGAGAGTGTCAAATTCGAAAATTTACATCCAATAAGTCGTTGCCTGACGTACGTACGTCATTTTATTTCGAACTTATAATTCTATGAAATATCAACCATTTATCGTAGCCTGCGTGCTCGCATGCCTTATCGCCGGATGTGCGTATGGACCAAAAATTGATCCAACATCTATTGCAACGAGCACAACTACATCGAGCGGTAGCGAACGGGCGCTATTCGATGGCGATTATTCGTATATTGGTACGCTTGATAAAAAAACCCCACTATGGGCGCGTCTTACCGTGCACAAAGATATTGTGCGGGGAGAATTTGGTGCTGAAAAAATGGAAACGGTATTTTCACTCGACGGTTCGCTCGAGGGTGATGTGCTCGCACTGGACGCTGAACAGACAGGAAATCGAGATGAGTCGTTTCCTCCCAGCATACTTCGACTGAACATCGCTGAGCCAGGCAAACTTGTCGGTAGTATTACTAACAGAATGGATGGAACGTCTTCCGACATAACACTTTATGAAGTCAATAACACCACCACGAACCACAGCGCGTATGGCGGACACTACGTACTGAAAGACAACCCCGCGCAATTTATAGACCTACTATTTTTGGGAGGCACAGACGTGAAAATACAAGCGCATGCTGAGTGGCAAGGTGTGGAACCGAGCAATATACACGTGGGTGATGTTGATGCGTTTACCGAATGGCACGGCGGCGATACTCTTACCTATCGAAATGATATTGATGACTGCAAACTGGAAATGAAGTTTGAAAACGAAGCGTTGCGTGCCAGAGATAACGGTGAATGTGGTGGGGTGAATGTTTCCTTCGAAGGTGAGTACGCGCGCGCTTCTACCACCATTCCTTCGTGGAGTTTATTTACCAATTTTTACAGCGAGGGCGCAATTTAGCATATGGATATTCGCCCTCGCATTTGTACGCTGAACCACGGGAAGATGCTCGCCAATGGACCCTTACTTTATTGGATGAGTCGTGACCAACGCGCGCACGACAATTGGGCGCTGCTCTACGCCCAAAAGCTCGCATTGCAAAACAAACAACCTCTGATTGTCGTTTTTAATCGTGTGGCTGATTTTTTGGGTGCGCAAAAAAGACAATTTAATTTCATGCTCGCTGGGCTTGCCGAGCTTTCGAAAGAGCTATACTCCCATGCTATTCCGCTCATTATTCTCACCGGTGACCCCGCTCATACAATTCCACGGTTTGCTGCCGAACATAAAGCCAGTGCTGTCGTAACTGACTTCTCCCCGCTTCACTTGGCTCGCGCCTGGCATAGCGACGTGGCACGAAAAATCGCGATTCCTTTATACGAAGTAGACGCGCACAACGTAATACCTGTTTGGGAAGCGTCGCCCAAACAAGAGTTCGCCGCACGCACCATTCGACCAAAAATACACGCGCTTCTGCCAGAATATCTCGTCGAGTTCCCTAAACTCAAAAAACACCCTTATCTTGCAAAAATGGCGTCGACTCGTTTGCCCATAGTTACGTCCGACTACACAGCGAAGTCCGGTGAACAGGCGGCGCGACGCGTGCTTAAACATTTCATCACCGATCGACTTGCTGGCTACGATACAAACCGTAATGATCCGACCCTGGACGGTCAATCGAATCTGTCCGCGTATCTCCATTTTGGGCAACTCAGTGCCGCTCGAGTAGCACTCGAAGTAAAGAAATCAGATGCGCCACACAAGGACAAGGAAACCTTTCTCGAAGAATTAATCGTACGACGTGAGCTCGCCGAAAATTTTTGTTTCTACAACAAAAACTACGATTCGTTTGACGGCTTCCCGGCGTGGGCGCAAAAAACATTGAACGAGCATCGCAAGGACAAACGTGAATTCACATACACGCTCAAGGAATTCGAAGCGGCCACAACGCACGACGAATTGTGGAACGCCGCGCAAAAAGAAATGATGGTCACAGGAAAAATGCAGGGCTTTATGCGCATGTACTGGGCCAAGAAAATTTTGGAATGGTCAAAAAACCCGGAAGAGGCCCTAGAAACAGCTATCTATCTCAATGATACCTACGAACTTGATGGTCGCGATCCCAATGGCTATACTGGTATCGCGTGGAGTATTGGCGGGGTACACGATCGCCCCTGGTTTAATCGACCGATTTTTGGAACGGTACGCTATATGAATCGAAGTGGGTGTGAAAAAAAATTTGATGTTAAAGCGTATATCAAAAAATTTTCATGATTAAAAAACCGACTTCCTAGTCGGTTTCTTCAACAATTTTTTTCATCTCACTTACAAACCGCTCTTCGCCGAAGCGCCTGGCAGTTTCGGAGCATTGTTGCTCCATCGAAAGCGCTCTCTCGGGTGTCATGGCGCACACTTCGGCGATAATATCATCAACGGTGAAATCCGGCTCAAGCATCACTCCGTTTTTTCCTTCTTCAATTATCTCGAGTAGTCCGCCTTCCGCCACGCCGATCACGGGTTTGCCGGCCACCATACTCTCCACGGCAGTCATACCAAAGTCTTCGCGAACAGGTATATAGATGGTGGCGAGGCAGTGGCCGAGTAGGTCAAGCAACTCGGCATCGTTCACCCACCCGAGCACGTGAATGTTTGGGTGCCCCTTGGCGAGCGCTCTGATTTTTTCTTCGTCTGGGCCGCCAGATGCCACAATTATTTTTTTATCTGGCATGCGCGTGAATGCTTCCACGATTTTGTCGACTCGTTTTATAGGGTACAGTCTTGCCCACGAAAAGAAATAGTCACCTTGTCCAAGGTTTTTAAATGGAAGCGTCGTGCATGGCGGGTACACAACCGTAGCGTCGAGACGCAAGTAATGTTTAATGCGCGCTTGAGTATTTTTTGAATTTGTTACCACCACATCAAATCGGCGAATCAGACGTTCAAAGCGAAAACGATTGAACCACACGAAAGGAATAAAAATAATTTTTTTCCACCACGCGTATTCTTTCAACCTGTCTTTATACGCATCGTAGAGATGACGTGGTGGCGTATGAAGATACGCCACATTGCGCGCGTGGCGCGCGTTGAGCAGGGCGATAAGGCAATCGCCGCTGTAAATCACCGTATCATACTCTTTCAGGAATTTTGTTTTAAACAAAAAGGCCAGTTGCACCTGCGCATAGCGAAAGCCGGGCAATCGTGACAGAAACGTTTCGCGAAATAATTCACGGGTGGGGATGCCTTCGGCGCGCGGGTCAAAAGCGTCTTTGGCGATGAAGGCGGTGGCAATGTCCGCCCCCAGACCCTTGGCCATACTTATCACCAAACGCTCTCCCCCACCGCGGTAGAGAAAATAATCATGGAGAATAATAATTCGTGAATGGGTGTGCATAGGAATGTATGCTCAGCTTAACAAAGATCGTGCTTTTCTTCAACTGTTACCGGGCCTCGACAAATTACGTATATACGATATACTAGGTCGAATATCTTTCTTATGACTGACAAAAAGACTTTTATACCGCAACCGGCTGTGGCTGCCCTCACACCAGCGTGGCGGGCATTGGAGGAAGGTAACTATGGCGAGGCGCTCAAGCTCGCCAACGCCTATCTGAACGACACTAACATCTCGACGCATCGTGAGGCTGCCAAAGTAGTGGCGCCAGCGCACTTTCACCTAGGCAACTATGGCGCCGCGCTGCCACTCTTCACTGAAATTGCGGAGCATGAGCCGACGCCAACGCATTGGATGAGCGTTCTCACTGCTGCTACACTTTCACACAATATGAACGCCGCCGACGGGGCGCTCGCACGCATCGAGCAGCTCTACAGAGTTCGCTCAGGTCGTGAATGGAATGACGAAGTGTCGCTCGATTTTGTGTTATACTATTTTATTCAAGCTCTCTGTGATGTTGGTGAATTCTCGAGCGCGCGGATCATGCTCGACCGGTTGTGCAAAACATACGAAACTGCTACCATAGAAAACGGTTCGGCACTCTTGACACCGCGCGCGCCGAGCGTTGAACTTTTTTTGGCAGCGGCACATCGCGTGTTCCACGGTCTGAATGATATACCGGGTTTTCGCACCTGGCTGGAACGACTCTCGGGCTCCGTAAACACAGAAGCCGTGAGTAATATTAATCAGTGGCTCGAAAAAATTTCTCATTAATTATTTTTATGTATAAATTACTTGCGTATATTCTGGGTTGTGTCGCATGCGTATCTTTACTCGCTGGGTGCGGCCAAAAAGCTCCAACCGAAACAACCGCTATTCCTCCACTCCAAAATGTACTGGTAGATCGTGAGGCCGATTTCGTGGGCACAGCCGCTGGTCTTGGTGACATAAAAATGCACCTGAATGTGACAAGCGCGGTGGGAAGCTATACACTCGGAAACAATAAACCTATGGAGGTCAGTGGTATGGTAGACGAAGACGCTACCAACACCATTTTGCTCAGTGACTTTAACGAACTTGATGAACGGCCAAACATCTACGATTTTAATTTATTCCAAGATGGTCCTGGGCATTTTACCGGCATCATGAAAAACAAACAAACCGGCAAAGAATACCGACTCACACTCTCTGAAGTCAATAACAATTTGCCAGAACAAATAGCGTTCGGTGGGCATTACACCCGCGACACGAGTGGTTTTGTAGACATACTGTTTCTCGATCACAACCATGTGCAAATTCAAGGCCTGGCGGCATATCCAGCGCTCGCAAACATAGATGTTTCCAGTCCTAATATCTGGCCGATTAGTTTTGTGGCTCCGTTTGAACAAAAAAAGGATGTGGGGAAAATTGTGTTTGATGATGGCGACTGCTCCATACACTTTGATTTGACACCAGACCATGTCGCTATAATTGGGCCCACCGCCAAAAATGCTCCTGGGTGCGGTGCCGGTGCCAACACCTCGTTCAACGGCATCTTCAATCGCGCTACGACCACGATTCCCAACTGGAATATACTCGAATCGAATCGGTAGTAAATTTATTGCGTAAAAATGGCCGAAGGGCCATTTTTTGTTATTAACAGTTATCCCCACCACCCCCTTGCGCACCTCGTATTCTACTGTTAAGGTACATATAGGGAGCAGAAATTGATGTGTAACTTGAGGAAAACCCGCTCGTAGATCTTGGTCCCGCGAGGTGGGTTTGGCAGCGGAAAACCGCGGCTTCTAAGACCTTCGAGTCTATTATCCTCGTTATGCATTGTTCTTTGCTCCTTGAGCTTTATGTGTTGAACCGGCAGGTTCTTTTTTGTTATATAAGCTAAAAATGGGTCTTATTGCCTCACAGGTGTGAGCTTGCTATAATGCGGATAGCCCGCGTACTTCCAAATAAAACATGTAATATACTATGAACCTTAATATTCACCCGATTTTCGTCCACTTCCCGATTGCCTTACTCACGATATACGCGTTGTCGGAATTACTATACGTCAAAAAAATTCGGACCCTGCCCTTTATTTTTTATACCAAGGCACTTCTTGTTATTCTTGGGTCGCTCAGCACTTTTGTGACGCTTCAAACCGGTGAGTGGGCAGCCGAAGGGTTCTCTGGTTCCGGATTGCGATTGGTAGAGCTACACTCCACATGGGCAGACATTACGACCGCCATATTTGCCCTTTTGGCAGGATGCTACCTAGTGGCGTTGCTGAATCGTTCAATTCAGACTACTGCCTGGATGCAAAAACGTAATTGGACAAAAACAATCTGGAAAATACTCATGACTCTACAGCATTTCTGCATCGAAACGCCGCTCGTGGTGTTGCTCGCGCTCGGCGGGCTCGTGGCTGTCACAGTCACTGGCGCGCTTGGTGGTTCAATAGTGTACGGACCAAACGCGGATCCGGTGGTGCATTTTATATATTCACTGTTGGTAAAATAAGTGTCTAACCATGTACCAAATTCTCCTCTACTACAAATACACCCACATAGCCGACCCTGATGAACTCAAAATATCGCAAACTCTTTTGTGCGAACGCCTGGGGCTCAAAGGCAGAATTATTGTTGCCAGCGAAGGCATCAACGGCACCGTGGAAGGCACGACTGAAGCGACCGAAGAATATATCGCTGAAATGAACCGAGACCCACGATTTGCCGACATGCACTACAAAAAAAGTGCTGGCACGGGCGATGCCTTCCCCCGTCTCAACATCAAAGTTCGGTCCGAAATTGTGAGCTTGCACCTGGGCGCGGATGATTTTAGCCCAACCGAAACGACAGGCAAATACCTGAGCGCCGAAGAGCTGCACGAGTGGATTCACAGCAACAAAGAATTTTATATTGTAGACATGCGTAACGACTACGAACACAAAATCGGTCGCTTCGATAAATCTATTCTGCCGCCGCTCAAAAATTTTCGCGATCTTCCCAAAGTATTACCAACACTCGCGCACCTAAAAAACAAAACGGTAGTCACCGTCTGCACCGGTGGTGTGCGCTGCGAAAAGGCTTCGGGGTTTTTGGTTAAAAATGGTTTCCAAAACGTGTATCAACTCTACGACGGTATCGTCACGTATATGGAGAAGTACCCAGAAGAAGACTTCAAGGGTCAGCTCTATGTCTTCGACGGTCGCATCACCATGGCGTTTAACAGCCCAACAACACCGCATGAAATCGTCGGTCGCTGCGACAAGTGTGGCGCTCCGAGCGAGCGTTACGTAAACTGCAACCTCAAAAGCTGCAACGCGCATTTCATCTGTTGCGAAAGTTGTAGCGAAACAAACGGACGGGTGTTTTGCTCTCCAACATGCGCTGCCACATGGCAATCTCTGTGTATTGCCCCAGCTTAGTACTTAGAACTTAAAACTTACTGCTAACATCTATGTGGGACCATTTTCTCCCTCGGCTTGAGCATCTTGGGCTGTGGACCTATTGGATCGTTTTTTTGGCTGCCCTTATTGAAGCTACCGCGTTCGTCGGTTTATTTTTTCCCGGCACCACGTTTGTGGTATTTGTTGGGTATCTCTCCTCTCGCCACATCATAGACGTAGGCGACGCGATGTGGTTTGTGGCACTGGGAGGTATTATAGGAGACAGCATCAGCTATTATCTTGGGAGAAAAGGAAAAAATTATTTTAAGTCCGGCAGTAGATTCTTTAAGCCGGAGCTGCTGGATAAAGGAAAAAAGTTTTTTGAACGTCACGGTGCCGTGGGTGTATTTTTTGCTCGTTTCGTTGGCCCGCTGCGCCCTGTGGTGCCGTTTGTGGCTGGTTTGTCGCATATGGACAGCAAACGATTCTTCCTGTTCAATATCTTAGGAGGCATTGCCGCAGCGGTTGTGTATATCCTCATTGGTTATTACTTCGGCTACGCGTGGCACACGTACCGACATGCACTGCGACATGTTGAACCGCTCGTGTTGCTCGCTCTTCTCGCCGGTACTGTGTGGTATCTGTGGCACAAAAAATATTTGAATGGGAAATAGCTATGAAAAATTACCGAACACATTTTTTGAAACTGCTCGCGCTCGCCGATGTGCAGCTGGATGGCGCGCGGCCGTGGGATCTGCAAGTAAAGGACGAGCGGATGTTTGAACGAATTTTGGCGCAAGGCACGTTTGGTTTTGGAGAAAGCTACATGGATGGGTGGTGGGAAAGTGCGGCGTTGGACGAATTGGTGGCTCGTCTGCTACGAGCCCGACTCCACACGCGGGTGAAGGGCAGCGCTAAACTCGTGTGGGACTTAATTGCCGCGCGCGTGAGTAATCGACAATCCAAAAAACGCGCCTTTCATATCGGGCTCGCGCACTATGATATCGGCAACGAGCTCTACGGCGCGATGCTGGATGCGCGTATGACTTATACGTGCGGGTATTGGAAAAACGCCGCGACTTTGGACCAGGCACAGGAAGATAAGCTTGACTTGGTGTGTAGAAAAGTTGGTCTGAAGCCTGGCATGCGCGTACTCGATATTGGTTGCGGTTGGGGCAGCTTTATGAAGTTTGCCGCCGAAAAATATGGCGTGAGCTGTGTGGGTATTACCGTATCTCGCGAACAAATGGAGCTCGGACAAAAGATGTGCGCTGGTTTGCCGATTGAATTTCGCTTACAAGACTACCGTGAACTCAACGAACAATTCGACTGTATTATCTCGCTCGGCATGTTTGAACATGTGGGGTACAAAAACTACCGAACGTACATGCAAGTAGCGGCACGCTGCCTTAAAGAAAATGGTTTGTTTTTACTCCACACGATTGGCGGCAACCATTCGGCCACCACCACCGACCCGTGGATAGAAAAATATATTTTCCCAAACAGCATGATCCCATCGGTAAAACAAATTGCCACTGCCAGCGAAGGAATTTTTGTGATGGAAGATTGGCATAACTTTGGCACCGATTATGACAAAACATTGCTCGCTTGGTACGACAATTTTAGCCAGGCGTGGCCAAAACTCAAGGAGCAGTACGACGAACATTTCTACCGTATGTGGCGCTACTACCTACTCGCCTGCGCCGGTTCGTTCCGCGCGCGGTACAACCAACTATGGCAAATTGTGTTCTCCAAAGGCGGCGTGCCGGGTGGGTATCAGTCGGTGCGGTAAATACACCTTTGGGTGTTTCTCATTTTGACCAACCTATGGCGCGGAAAAATCCCTTTCGTCGTTTAGCACATTAATTGTTACATTGCTCAATTGCTTCATTGTTATCTATGCAAACATGGAAATCAGCTAAACTCAAGCACTTAGCAAAAACACTGCTCTCGCTTAAAACCGAACAAGAAATGTTGGCCTTTTTGCGCGATTTGTGCACGCTTGAAGAGTTGGAAGAATTGTCGGAACGGTGGCATATTGCACAGCTGCTCGATACAGGAGAATCGTACCGATCCATTGCCGAGAAAACCGGCGTGTCCACCACCACTGTGACGCGTATCGCCCAATGGCTGGAGCATGGAGAGGGTGGCTACAAAATCGCTCTGACAAAAGTAAAAAGGGGCAATCAAAACATTCGCACTGTATCGTGATACGTGTATCGTGAGTCGTGTCGTTTATCCACAGCCGACACTTGACACAATAATCAATGTGTATTAGTGTATTAATACACTAATACACTATGAAGTACACACATATCACACTATCTCAATTTCACCACTCTCTCGACCTCGGGTAACCGCTGTTGAGAGTTTTGCGTTACCCAGAGGTCACATCGCCACACATTGGCGATTTTTTATTTTTCCCTCATCGTTTTCCCTCCCCTCTTTGGGGAGGGAGCGGGTGGGGTAGCAAGGTACTTTAGTGAAAGCAGTCTATCACTCCAACACGTGACGTTGGCATTACCGGTGCAAGACCGGTAAGTACCACAGCTGGCCGATTGGCGAGTAAAGGAGAGAGAGCATGCTCGTGTTCAAGTCCAAAGACGATCTGAAGGTCTATGCTCGGGCAGATGGCGGCTGGCGGGTACCGTTGGGGTTTGATTTCTATACGGAAGGTTGGTGGTTGGCAGAAAAAGGTATGGCAATCTGCTCCCACCTCCTCAACTTCTCCCCGCTGCCTATCGTCATCTACTTCCTCTTCAACGAAGAGGATCTGTGGAGGGCGACGGGTATGACGTCGGTGGGAAGCACCTACCCCGGCCTCATCTTTCGTGGCAAGAACGGAGCGGTCATTGCCATGACCGCCGAGATCACCGAGCAGCAGATGGACGACAACTACGCCAAAGCGAAGTGCCTGCACGAAGAGGCACAAGCCGAGAAAAAGCGGGCTAGTCTCACCGCAGAAGCGGCGCGCCAGGAAGAGGTTCAGCGTCGCGAGAGCTTGGCACGGGAAGTCCGCAAGCTCGTGTCGCCGAAGCTTCGGTCAGCAGCTGACGCGGAGGTCGTCCGTCCGGTAGTTGGCGAACAGAACTACCACGGGATCATCCGCGCCCTGGCGGACGGCGCTTCGCTGTGGGTCTTCTTCAGCGAAGAGGAAATCCGAGCGGACCCGGAGCTGAGCACCAAGGAAAAGCAGGGGACCCTGGAGATCTTGCGCGAAGAAAAGCTTGGTTACGCTGGATGGGTTAGGACACCACCGCACAGTGAGCGGCCGCCCATCGCTGGGTTCGAACCTGTGCCCGGCACCAATACCCACGGCAACTCTGTGGGTGGCGGTGGTGGGAGCGAGGGGAACCGAAGACACTAAAAGGACCCTCTCCGCAACTAATTTCTCCGCGCGTCATCGTGCGCCACGCACGCTCTCACAGTGGCTCGCCCCGCATCGTTCTGGTGTGGGGCGTCTCAAATTACCAGCAAATTAACACAAAAATTAAATACCCGATTCTATTCATTAATCGCTTCTACTATACGGCTAATCATCGTATTTTTCAAAATCTTAAATTTTTCTCGCGCTTCTTCCCTATCAATCAGCCCTCGGGCGGCATGTTGGCGTAATTTATTCATTTCTTCGATCGCCGCACTCACCCTCTTCACGTCCCAACGGTTGTGAGGCGAGCTGAGCAACGAGAGGTCAACAGCGAAATCCTCAGCCAGGCGGCCGTAACTCTCCCCCACACACTGAGCCAATTTTTCTATATCAGGCATTGCGCTGTCAAAACTCAAAGTATAGTTCTCGGGTCTTGCCACCAATAAATTTCCTCCTATAATCAACTTTTGAACTCCGCATTTTTTTAATTTATCAATAAAAATTTTCCAACTCCCTGCTCGTTGCTTTTCTAGCAGCACATTTTTCTCGCGTGTTGCGTTTGGTATTCCGGCTGAATCTTTTATTTCTTCGTTTGCTTCATCTCCCAATTTTGCGCGCTGTTCTGCCTCTTGCTCGCCGTGCATCACTGGATGTGGCCGCCCAATTTCGGTACTCACGATATACGGACGGTTAACTACTTCTGTGTTGGCGAATTCAGCTCGCCACTGTGCTTCGGCGCTCGTCTTGGCTTCTTGCATTACAAACAGCGGCGGGGCGTTTTTTGTATCTTGCCCTACCCACTGTTTTAACGCATCCCCCACCCGCTGCCAACGAGATGATGTCCCCCGCTCCGAGGGACGAAACGGATCACGATAAAATGGATGAACAATCAAACGCGCCGTGCCGCCGCTTTCCTCTAATTGCCCTTTCAACCTCTCTTCTTCGGCCGGCGAAAGGTTGAAAAAATCAAAAAATTTGTTTGAGGAGCTTGTCTCTTTATTCAGCTCTGGTGCGGGTGTTTCTGGCATACGCTTTAAGCAACATTTTTTACATGATATAAATCTTTCGCGATCTGCTTCGCCAATTCTTCCACCGAAATAAATTTTTTGGGGAACCGAATGTAGCGTTCCGTAGTTACTGTTATCTGTTTGCCGTACAAATTACCTGTATACTTGAGAAGGTGTACTTCTAGGCAATCTCGACTCGTGAGCATGTTGATGCCATAATACAGAAGGCCCTGTTTCTTTTGGCCGTCAAACTCCACACTGCACAGATACAGACCTTTGGGAAATGTGGCTAATTGTAGCGGTAAATTAGCTGTTTTGGCACCCGTTTTGTCTCCCTGACCTCGGCCATGTTCTACCACACCGCTTATAGTGTGCTGTTTCTCGCCGCGCGTTGCCAAAAATACCGCTATTACCAACAATACACCGCCCACATATTGCGTCATGCTCAAAACGGTGTGGTTGATAAAATAATCAAAAATAACTGCCGAAAACGGCCATGCTAGTTCACACAGCGACGAAACTGATGCGGAAATTCTCTTCAAACCAAAATAATACAACCACATAGAGGCCGCGCCCGATGTGAACACTATCGCCACAAGTATCTCCCAATGAAGTGGCTGGACCTGCCCAACTTGACCAAGATACCTGCCCGCAAGTACGAGCATGATAAGTACCGTGAAGCCAAACCGGAGCGCTGCGAGCAGTCCGTAATTAATGTTTTTCAGTGAGTACTTGCCAAATGTAGTAGACGACCCCCACGCAAACGCGGCCAAAATGGAATAGCCAGCGATCATAAGTGTGGTGGTAGCCACGTGCTTGATAGTAAATGGATCTTTAAATGTAACCAGATACCCGCCGATAACCGCCAAACCAGCATACAAGTAAAACCGGGCGGGAAAACGCTCGTGGAGCACAATACCAGCCAGAACAATAGCAAAAATCGGCTGTAATTTTTGGAGTAGAATCACTACCGAAATATCCGTAAACCCTGTGAGAAACAAGGCCTTGGTAAAAAAGGTGGTCCCGAGAGCGCCACCGAATAATGCTACCCAAAAAATGGTGGCCCACTGCTTTCTGGTGATGATTTTAAGCTCGCGAAGATACATGACAACAAGTGG
>CAYTPE010000011.1:0-23101 GCA_964439885.1 uncultured Gammaproteobacteria bacterium | reverse complement strand
ACGCGACACCCAAAGGCAAGGAACTGCGCAACAAAATGATGGCGCACCTTGAGCCACTCTACAATGAACTCAAATCGAGCCTGAAACAACTGGAAGGCCCGACCAAAGAAATGTACGATGCTCTCGTGGAGCGCGCGGTGCAGGAGTATGCTGTACGCAAAGAACTTGCGCTCGATGTGAAAGAACAGCTTATTCGCCAGCTCAAAAAGAAGTGGAAAGATTTGCAAAAAGAATTGAAAGCGTAGTTTTTTCGGCTTACTTCTTACGCGCTATGAAGATTGCGATAGTGGGTACCAGCTCCACCGGTAAAACCACACTTATCACGAAGCTCACCGATCGGCTGCGCGAACTTCGACATAGCGTCGAGGTGGTGCCAGAGGTGGCGCGCGAGTGCCCCTATCCGCTGAACGAAGGGAGTACGCTTGAAGCACAGCAGTGGATACTTGCAAAGCAGCTCGAACACGAGCATCGTATCGATCATCGGGGTAAAATCGTTTTATGCGATCGCGCCAGTATTGATAACTGGGCTTATTTTTTTCGCGCGTTTCATCACGCGCCGCGTACACGGTGTGACGTACATATCTGGGAGGCGCTCGCCGTAGACCATGCGGCAAGTTATGATTTTATTTTCAAAACACAAAAATTACCACTCGGTGCAGTGGCTGATGGAGTACGAAGTGGTAATGAATTATTCCGAGAAGAAATCGACCACCTTATTTCACTCGTGCTACGCCAGCACGCGATAACACATGTGGTGCTGCCGCGTACGATCGACTATAACGTTCACGTTAATTTTATTGTTGATCACTTAGAGCGGAGCGCCGTATATCAACGATCATAAGTTGCAGCTCACGGTTGCCATTCCACTCGTTTACTCCAACAGTAAAGGCAAGGTCAATTTTGTCCCCAGGGTGCAGTTCGCTCTTCCAGTTGGCTGGGTGACGCTCCGTATCGCCAAAACCAAAAGCGATAGTTTTTCGAACCACGTGTGATTTGTGCTTGACCATGAGTCTCAGGTGTTTGCCATCGGCTCCCACCGGATCTATACTCATAACCGTCACAGCGAGCGCGGCATATTTTGGCTCTTCGTTCGCCACGCCGAACGGTTCAAATTTTTGCAGAAAATCAAATAATTTCCAATTCACTTCGTCCAGATCAATTTCAGCTTCAAGGGTGATAGAAGGCGTAAGGTCCATGTCCTCCGTCGCGATGGTTGCTTTACTCAGCATGGCCGCTTTAAATTCTTCTAAAATATCTGGCGATGAAAGCGAAAAACCACAGGCCATCGGATGCCCGCCGAATTTGTGAAAAAAGTGCGGGATCGTTTTCATGGTTTCTATCATGTTGAATCCGGTGACGCTTCGTCCGGAGCCTGTAATGATTCCATTATTTAATCCCATCACCATGGTTGGCTTGTTGAACTCGTCTTTGATGCGGCTGGCAATAAGCCCCAGTATCCCCGTGCTCCAACCGTCACCAAGTACAAAGAGCATCGCGTTTTTTTCTTGTGCCGTTTCCACTATCTGGTAGCGAGCCTGCGTCACGAGCGTGTCGGTTAATTTTTGGCGATCAACATTATTTTGATTCAATTGTTCGGCCAAGGCTTCGGCTTCAACCTCGGACTCGGCCATGAGTAATTTAAAAGCAACATTGGCGTGGTCCATACGCCCGGCTGCGTTGATGCGTGGAGCGATTTGAAATGAAATAGTGTGCGTGGTAAAAGCGCCACGTTTTGATTTGCCATTTTCATCCAAAAGTCCGGCGTACTGCATGAGTTTACGCAGCCCAATATTGCGGGTTTTATTGAGTACCATGAGCCCATACCGCACCAGCGTGCGTGATTCTCCCACGAGGGGCACCATGTCGCCCACCGTGGAAATCGCCACGCAGTCAAGCAGCCATTTTTCAAACGCTTCGTGCGACTGGCCGTCGCTCAGTGTTTCGAATTGTTTGTGGTGCTCTACCAGAAGTGCTTGGGCGAGTTTAAAAGCGACGCCACCGCCTGCTAAAGTTTTGTCAGGATACGTTTCGCCCGGTACGAGGGGGTGCAAAATTGCGTCGGCGGTAGGTAGGGTAGCTGGCATGGCGTGGTGGTCGGTGACGATCACCCGCATACCAAGCGTCCGAGCTTCAGCAATTTCCGGGCCGTTACTAATACCGCAGTCGCAGGTGATAATCAGGTGTGTGCCGTTTTCCTTGAGATACTGCACGGTGCGTGAATTCAGACCGTATCCGTCAATTTCGCGGTGGGGGATAAAGACATCAACGTTCTTCGCGCCAAGTTTTTTGAGCGTGGAAATAAGCACCACCGACGCGTCAACGCCGTCGGCATCATAATCGCCATGCACAGTGATTTTCTGGTCGTTCTCAATGCAATCAAAAATAATACGCACCGCTGTTTCCATGTCTTTGAACAAAAACGGATCATGCACACTCTCGGAATATTCCGGATTCAAGAATTCGTCAATGTGTTGTTCGGTCTTGAATCCGCGGTTCCACAAAAGACGAGTGATAAGCGGTGGCAACTCGGGATGTTCGGCGATAAATTCCGCCGGTGGCGGGGGAGCGATAATCCATTTCTTCATAGGTGTGATTGAGACAGATTTGTTAATCAGTTTAAATCCTCTATAATCTGTTCGAATCTCGCTATTGGAACGCTGGCGCAATGAGGAAAAACAACATTGCTAAAATGCCGATGATGCCGGCAATAATTTTGAGTACTCGTTTGGTGCGTTTTTTCATACTATTATTTATTTCGTATTATAAGTTGTTCAGTAAGCCAGGCCAGCTGGTCGTGGTATTGGCCGTGTGGCAATGTACCAAGCGCGCGTAGCGCACGACGATATTCCGATTCTATTATCCGGGTTACTCCCTCTCGCACACCGCGCACTTCATACATGTGTTTTATTTTTGCGATAGCTTGGTGAGCATTATTATCTTCGCGTGCCCGCTGTAGGAGGCTCCTTAGTTGCTTTTGTTCATTTCTACCGAGATGTTCAAGCGCGTACAGAAGTGGGTAGGTCTTTTTACCTTCCCTCAAATCTCGTCCGATTCTGCCTTTTCCAAATGTATTGCCGCCAAACAAGTCGAGCAGGTCATCTTGTATTTGAAAAGCGATGCCAAGCGCGTGAGCGAAACGTTGCAGTGCCGGGATATGACGTTTGCCGCGGGCGCCGCCGGTGAGTGCGCCGATTGTTACAGCCGTTTCGAGAAGGACGCATGTTTTTTTTGCTACCATTTTTTTGTATTCTGAAACTGATGCACTTTTTTTATTTTCAAGCTCTTCATCCAATGCCTGGCCTTCACAGATGGTAATAAGGCAATCGGTGAACACGCGTGTCATCTCGGCCACTGATGTTACGGCAGTCTTCCCGAGCTCACGATACGCGATGCCGAGCAGTGTGTCGCCGGCCAAGAGAGCGATTTCATTGTTCCATTTTTTATTAATTGTTTTTTTGCCGCGCCGCGTGTCCGAGTGATCCATGATGTCGTCGTGAATCAAGGTAAAGTTGTGGAAGAGCTCGGTTGCGATAGCAGCCGGTAGCGCAGCTCCCTTTTTGCCGCCCACGAGTTCAGCGCTCCAGAGCACGAGGAGGGGCCGAATGCGTTTACCTTCGCTTGCAAGGTTGTAGCGTAGCGGCTCATAGACGAGCTCTGGCTTCTCAGCACGTCGGATTACCTTCGATAATGCGAGTTCAATTCTTTTTTTGTCCTGTTGATATATCGAATAATAATCCATAGATCTAACGTTTGAGCACGGCCAAATACGCCTCGCTCGGAATATCTATCTTTCCATGCTCTTTCATTTTCGCCTTACCTTCTTTTTGCTTTTTGAGTAATTTCATTTTACGCGTCACATCACCGCCGCTCATTTTGGCGAGCACGTCTTTGCGCAGCGCCGAAAGATGCTCGGAAGCGATGATTTTACCACCGATCGCCGCCTGAATTTTGAGGACAAATTGCTGCTTGGGGAGCGTTTCTTTGAGAGACTCAACAATTTTCTTGCCGGTGGCGTAGGCCTCATCGCGCCACACGAGCGTGGTAAGGGCTTCCACGGGCTCTTCGGCTACCAGAATATCGAGCTTTACAACGTCAGTAGCTTCGTAGCCAACCGTTTCGTAGTTCATACTGCCGTATCCTGATGTGACGGTTTTTAGTTTGTCATAAAAATCAGTCACGAGCGACGCGAGCGGAATTTTGTAATGCAAAAGCGCGCGTTGATCGGTGCCGGTACTAAGGTATTCCGTATTCACATATTTTCCTTTACGTTCGGTGATGAGCCCCATGATACCGCCCACGTAACTTTTGGGAGCAATCACATCGAGCGTCATCCACGGCTCTTCGATAGTGGCTATTTGTGTCACCACGGGCATTTCTTGTGGGCTGTGGATGATGGATGTTTCACCGTTTGTTTTGGTAATGCGATAGGCAACGCTGGGTACGGTGATGACAATTTCCAGATTGTGTTCGCGCTTCAAGCGTTCCTGAAAAATATCGAGGTGCAACATGCCGAGAAATCCACAGCGAAAGCCGAGGCCAAGCGCTTGGCTGCTTTCTGGTTCGTACACGAGCGAAGCATCACTGAGTTTAAGCTTGTCGAGCGCGTCACGTAGCTCTTGGTAAGCATCGCCCTCTTTGGGATAAATACCGGCAAACACCATTGGTTTGACGTCACGGTAGCCGGGCAGCTGCTCTTTGGCGTGTGGATTTTTTTCTATATCGAGCGTGGTGATAGTATCGCCCACGCGCGACTCCCGCACTTCTTTGAGCCCGGTAACCACATAACCGATCTCACCGTTGGCGAGTTTGTCGGCTGGTTTGAATTTAGGTGTGTAGTAGCCTATTTCCAAAATTTCGCCCACCGCGTGCGTAGACATCATGTACATCTTGTCGCCTTTTTTCAGCTCGCCATCAACCACGCGTACACTCGTGACCACGCCTTTGTATTCGTTAAATTGCGAATCAAAGATAAGCGCGCGCGGAGATTTACCGCTGTTGTCTGGTGGGGGAGGAACGCGCGCCACAATGGCTTCAAGAATTTCGTCAACGCCTTGCCCTGTTTTGCCTGAGGCCAAAATGATATCTTCTGGTTTGCAACCGATCAAATTAATAATTTCTTCGCGGGTTTTTTCTACATTCGCGATCGGCATGTCGATTTTGTTGATCACCGGAATAATAGTGAGGTTTTGTTCAAGCGCGAGGTATAAATTGCCAATGGTCTGTGCCTGCACACCTTGCGTGGCATCCACCAACAGTATGGCTCCTTCCACCGCGGCGAGTGAGCGGGACACTTCGTAGTTGAAGTCGACGTGTCCCGGTGTATCAATCAGGTTTAGTATAAACTCACTAGGAATTTGGAATTTGGAATTAGGAATTAGGAATTGTGAATGGTTGTTTGTAATTCCTAATTCTTGATTCCTGATTCGATAAAGCATTCTCACCGGTGTCAGTTTGATGGTGATGCCGCGTTCACGTTCTAAATCCATACTATCCAGCAACTGGCTCTTCATTTCGCGCTCTGAAACTGTTTTAGTAAATTCCAAAAAGCGGTCAGCCAGCGTGGATTTGCCGTGATCAATGTGGGCGATAATACAGAAATTGCGAATGTGCTGATTTGACATTTTGATGGTTTGATTTTTTAATACTGTCTGGAAAGGGGGACTCCATGTTGACCAGACTGAGTGATTTGTTGGCTGGGCCGTTCGGCCTGGTCATCTACGCGGCCCTGCTTGTGGCCGCGGTCGCTTGGGCCATTTGGGGGCACTAGCCTTGCCCGCGTTCGATGAGCAGCACATGCACTTCGGGCGCGGGCTTCGTCATTTTTACAAACCCTCAGCCTCATCCAATCCAGCCGGTACATTGCGTAGCTTGAGCCACCGGCGATGCAAACTTTCCTTCAACTGCATCATTTCGTCGAGCTTAAGCACAGAACAAACTACAGCGTATACCAGAAGTCCGACTATACCAGAAATAAGACCTTGCATCAAGATACCGGTAAAGTGGGTGAGGTCGAGGTATTTATCGAGTGGATATTTGAGGAATTGCACAACTAAGGCCATTAAACCGGCCGCGATACTTATTTTATATATACTTTTGAGAAGCAATTCTTCTTCCAGATCACCCGTTGTTTGGCGTAGTAGAATTCCGAGCAGAATCATGTTGATAATCGCTCCAATTGACCCGGCCAAAGCCAAACCAGCCACCCCGAGCGGCTTCATGAGCACCAGGGCGGCGATAATACTTGCAAGTTCGGCAATGACTCCTACCACAAACGGTGTTTTAGTATTAGAAAGCGCATAGAAACCACGCACAAGCACATGCACGAGTGACTGGGCAAAGAGCCCTAAGGCAAAAAAGGCAAGTGTGTCGGCTACCATAATAGTGGCCGTCCAATCGAACTTACCGCTACCGTAAATAACACGCACAATCTGCGCGCGTAAGAGCAGCAGAATAATCGAGGCCGGAATAATGAGAAATAAAATTTGACGGATCGTCGCCGAGATGGCTTTGATAAAGCCCTGGCCGTCACCTTTGGCTACCATTTCGGAAAGGGTGGGAAATACCGCGAGCGCGAACGAAACACCGATGATGCCCACTGGTAATCCCTGCAGATTGTTCGCGTAGTTATAAGCAGTCACACTGCCGGTGGTAAGATACGAGGCAAGTATGGTGACAATGAGCGCGTTAATTTGTGATACCGCCAAGCCAATCGTTCGTGGTATCATGAGTTTACCGATGGTACGAGTCTCCACGTCCTTCCAATCCAGGTGCCAATGCCATCGATACCCATTTTTGTACGCGCCGTAGAATTGGACAGAGCCATGCAATAAAGCTCCGAGCACCACTCCCCAGGCAAGGCCGGAGAGCCCAATACATCGGGTAAGTACCGTGGCGCCAAAAATAATACCGAGATTATAAAAAATCGGAGCCAGCGAATACAAAAAAAATTGGCGTAGCGATTGCAAAATACCACCGAGCACCATGGAGATGCCAAGGATGAGCGGCGACAGAAACATGATGCGCGTATAAAGTATCAAAAGCGAGTGGCTTTCGGGTGGAAAGCCAGGGGCAATGAGTGGCGCGAGGTAGGGCATAAAAATTATACCCAGCGCGGCTGCCGTGGCGAGTGTCACGCCTATGATATTGATCACATTGCTGGCAAGCTTCCATGCTTTGTTTTTGTCTGCTCCTTCGTAAAATAATTTAGTAAAAATAGGAATAAACCCGGCAGTAAGCGCGCCGACAATAAGCAAATTGTAAATTAAATCTGGCACTTTGAATGCCGCGTAGTACGCATCGGTAACGGCGCTATTTCCAAAGAGGTGAGCAAACGTTTTGTCGCGCACCAAACCAACCATGCGACTGATAAGGCTGGCGGCGCCAATGAGAATAGCAGAAGAAGTGATAGTTTTGTTGTCGGAAATATTAGTCATGGTCGGGGTAGTTTACGGTCAAGAGAGCGTAGTCGGTACCTACCGACGCGCGACCTTCGTCTTTTACTACAAGTGTGCCCGATACATTATCGTTGTTTCTAAAATCAAGTTCGGTACTGTCCGGCCGTGTCACGGTGAAATCGGCTTTGGTAAGTTCGTTGGCATAGTACATGAGTACAAATTGTGGTTCCGCATTCATATTGTTCCACTCGATTTGAACTGTTGTGCGATTGTCGGCAACAGGCGTCAGCAGCATGTTCCATGTTTTTTTGAGCTGGTTTATGTGGTTTGATGCCTCGGCGGTGGCGTCGTGTTCTTTGTCGAGGTTGTTGATGAGCGGTGACAAAATAATTTTGGGAAACAGTGCCGCGATTTCCATGCCGCGCGATTTATATTTGCCCGGAATCAGAGTCATCTGTTCAATGTTTTCTTTGTCGTAGAGCGGTACAGCGGTGGGGAAACTGGGCGGTACGGTTTTGATGGTGGAAGGCCCTTTGCCGAGCAGAAGTCGGAGGCCGATTATGGAACCAATAATAAAAATAACAATACAGCCGCATCCGGTGACACAACCTTGTTTAAAATTGCCGTGACGTTTGGTAAGCTCTCCAATGGGTGGTTCAACAATTTCTACTTTATCGATATTAGGGCGAGCCATAATGAAAGTTCATAGCCTTTAGTTCATAGCCAATAGGAAGAATGTACCCTGTGCTATAAAACAATCATAATTGTAACAGGTTTGGGGCTGTTTGGCTAGGGTTTTGATGCCCACGAATTGCTCTTTTGGCAAGGCGTTGCTATACTGAGTGGGGATTCAAACAGATCGAACCAGATTTAAACCGATTCGATAATCTGTTTTAATCCAGTACAATCTGTCTAAATCTATGCACATCACTTTCATCGGCGCCTCGCATGACGTCACGGGCTCTTGTTCACTTGTCGAAACAAACGGCATCAAACTGCTCGTCGATTGCGGCATGTATCAAGGCGGAGATTTTGAAGAAGGCAAAAACGGCGATGCGTTCCCGTTTGACCCCAAAGAAATTCGAGCTGTGTTTGTCACCCATGCGCATCTCGACCACGTTGGCAGACTTCCCTTGTTGGTCAAGCAAGGATTCACGGGATATTTCTATGCCACAGCACCTACCATCGATCTCACCGAGCTCACACTCAAAGACGCTGCCAACATCATGCTGTATGACAACAAGAAATTTGGCCGACCGATTTTGTATACCGAAGAAGATATTGCCAAAGTGATGGCGCAGTTTAAACAGGTGGAGTACCTTGAAGCACTAACCATCTCACCAATTGTCATTCCGACCGAGGCTCAGAGCCGAGCGGAGGAATCCCTTGGTTCGAAAGAAAGGGATTCTTCGACTGCGTTACACTCCGCTCAGAATGACAACAATGAGCGAGCGGTAAAAATTACCTACCGTGATGCCGGTCATATTTTTGGGTCTGGGTTTATCGAAATCGAATCGGAAGGCAAAAAAGTATTGTTTTCGGGAGACGTGGGAAATGTGAATGTCCCTATCTTGCGCGATACTGAAGATTTACCGACCGATCTTGACGCGCTTATTTGTGAATCCACCTATGGTGACCGATTCCACGAATCCACCGAGAAGCGCCAACAAATTATCGAAAGCATGATCAGCTCTGCCATTGCGCGTGGTGGGGTACTTATGATTCCGTCATTTTCCATCGAACGCACACAGGAGCTTATTTACGAACTCAACGATCTTATTGATCATCAACACAAACTCAACAAAATTCCGATTTATCTGGATAGCCCTATGGCTATCGACGCGCTGGCCGTGTTTGAGCGGTACCCGAAGTATTATGATGAAGGAGCCACGAAGCTGCTCAAATCGGGTGACGACATGTTCAATTTTCCCAATCTCATCAAAACCTACACCCGCGAAGAATCCATGAAGATCAATCACACACCGGGTTCCAAAATTATTATCGCCGGCGCGGGCATGATGAATGGAGGGCGAATCGTGCACCACGCGCTGCGTTACCTCTCCGATGAAAAAAGCACTCTGCTTATTATCGGCTATCAGGCGCAGGGCACGCTCGGTCGCCAGCTCCAAGAAGGACATACTGAAGTAAACGTGCTCGGCGAGCGCGTGCAGGTGCGCTGCGATATCAAAACCATTGGCGCGCTCTCAGCGCACGGGGATCAAAAAAAGCTGCTCGATTGGATTGGCGCCGCCAAACCGAAAAAAGTATTTCTCAATCATGGCGAGCCACATGTCAAGAAAATTTTAGCAGAAAAATTACTATCTGAATGTGGGGTGCAGGCAGAGCCGGTGGAGGAGGGGATGAAGATTGAGATTTAAAATTATTGAAAAGTTATTGAGAGGTTATTAAAAAATTATTTAAAAATCCGACCTAAAAGGTCGGATTTTTTGACCTATTTTTTGACCTATTTCGTTCGTACTGTAACGAGATTTAAGTAAAAGATGTCGTAAATTATGCGTGGTCGTCTCCTAAAAATGAGTTGATTTTTTGCCTTACTTATCCACAGAAAAGTGGCAAAAAGTGGTTGACCTGAGCAGTAAAGTGGAGTAAAATGGAAGTATGTGGGGAAAAGTGGTGAAAATGCTTGTCTTACCACTAATCCTAAATCATGTGTTCATCGGCGAATATTCTCACAATTTAGACGAAAAAGGCCGACTGGCGATTCCAGTTAAATTCCGTGCTGACCTCAAAAAAGGCGCGGTAGTAACACGCGGTCTCGACAACTGCTTGTTCCTTTATACCAAAGCTGAATGGGCCAAGCTGGCCGAAAAGCTTGCCACATTGCCATTTAGCCAGGCCAATTCACGCGCTTTCGCGCGCCTCATGCTCGCCGGCGCGATGGATGTGGAGTTCGATAGCCAAGGGCGAGCGGTGTTGCCTGAGTACCTCCGTCAGTTTGCCGGTCTCAAAAAAAGTGTGATTATTGCCGGCCTCTACAGTCGTGTGGAAATTTGGGATGCGGACAAATGGGATGGGTACAAAAAGCAAACTGAAAAAGAAAGCGGAGAGATTGCTGAGAAGATGGGAGAGCTTGGGGTGTAGTGAAATTTTCAATTACCAATTTTCAATTTTCAATCAATGTACAATTACCAATTTAAAAAGTAATTACATCATTGGAAATTTAATGAAAATTAAAAATTGAAAATTAAAAATTTTAAATTATGTCGCGTCACGTCCCAGTACTTTTGGAGGAAGTGGTTGCGCTGCTGAATCTCAAACCCGGCATGAATGCGGTGGACTGCACGCTTGGTGATGGCGGGCATAGCGAAGCGATACTGGAGAAGACGAGCCCGAATGGCAAACTCCTCGGTATCGATGCTGATCCGGAATCGCTCATGCGCGCGAAGCAAAATCTGTATCGGTTTGGTGAACGAGTGATCGGTGTGCGCGACAACTTTGTGAATATAAAAAAAATAGTTACCGAACATGGTTTTGGGCCAGTGAACGCGATACTCATGGATCTTGGTTGGTCGAGTCCGCAGTTCGCGGAGCGGGGGAGAGGGTTTAGTTTCGAGAAGGATGAGCCGTTAGACATGCGGTATGCGCCATCAGCACGTAACACGCACCACGTAACAACCACTGACAACGCAACACATGATACGGGCTACGTGATACGTGATACCGCTGCCGACATAGTAAATACCTACGACTGGGACGATCTATACAGAATTTTCCGAATGTATGGCGAGGAAGATTTAGCGAAAGAGATAGCTGAAGAAATAATCGACGTACGAAAAAAAGAAGCAATTAAAACCACAAGACAACTGGTTGATATCGTTCTCACAGTCTACCGACGTAAATTGAAAACCGATAAAGAAATTCCGTGGATTGGCGGACTACACCCGGCTACCAAAGTATTCCAGGCATTGCGAATTGAGACGAACCACGAGCTTGATGTGCTCCGACAAGCGCTCCCTGATGCCGTCGATATATTGGCGCCGGGCGGACGGCTTGCGGTGATAACTTTCCACTCGTTGGAAGACCGAATCGTGAAGCACTACTTTGCTTCGCACAAAGCAGTCAGTGTCGTAAATAAAAAGCCGATTGTGGCGAGCGAGGAAGAAATAAAAAATAATATCCGATCACGCAGCGCTAAGCTCCGGGTGGTAGAAAAAAAATAAAAATATATTTTCATTTTTATTCCTTTAACCTTTTGGAGGTATGTCAATCAAGATGCACATCCGCTACCAGACTCGGTACTTCGCGCAGTTTTTGCATTCACTCACCGTACCGACCGCACTCACTTCGTGGAAGGCCAAAGCGCTGGTAACGGCGTGTGTTGCAATTTTTGGATGTGCGTATATAGCCGAAACGAATGTGCTCTCTACCTCCGGTTTTGTTATCAACAATCTCCAAAAGCAAATTGAAGCCAGAAATACCGAAATCCAAAAATTAGAAACGAAAGTCGCGAGCTACCAGTCCATGAATAGCATCCAAGCGCGCTTGGGAGCGGCGCAGCTTGTGCCTGTCGACCACATCAGCTATGTGAACGTCGGCAAAACAAATTTAGTAGCGGAACGCTAATTGGTCAGACACAACCAATGGCGTGTTTCCACAAAGCGGAGCGAGTTTCCGTTTTTTTGTTTGCTCATTCTATGGTATACTATAAATAACTATGTGGGTTATTATTGTCGAGCGTCTCGTGCTCGAAGCATTGTTTGATATAGTTTATTGGCCGGTGTGGTGGTACACGGGCGGTCTTGTGTATACCGCCAGAAAAAGTATTTCGCTTGTTCGCTTTGGCAATGAATGGCTTTCGCCCGGCGTGTGGCTGCGTAATGTTTTTGTGCCCATGTTTGGTCAGCACGATTGGGTGGGCAGGCTCATTAGCTTTTTTATGCGCCTCGTGAACGTGTTCGCTCGTGGGTTTGCGCTGCTCGTATGGACACTGCTCGCGTTCGCGCTTTTTGCGGTGTGGCTCGCGATACCTCCCTTTGTTGTGTACAATCTTATTAAACATGTATGAGCAGAGAGCAGGATGTCGGACTCGGATTAGCCGAACAGTACAAAAGAAATTTTGTGTGGGATTTGCTTGGTGATCTGAGAGATTTAAATGATTATCAAAAAAGCAGGTTTGAAGGAAAAGAGTTGGGAGAATATTCATATGGTGATTTGCTCGAGCACACACGTTATGTACAGCAAAAAGTGCAGCAATTCAACACTCAATTTACTGAAGCACAAAGAAGACAAGCATTTGACACCCTGTCGGCTAAAATAGAAAATTTATCAGAAAAAGCCACGGCACAGAATGATCGCGGTACAGACCACTTTGGATTTCTCGAACCCGATACATATGCCAGATTACCTTCGCGAGTATTTTTTGAAGTAGCAGCACAAACACCCGGTGGGCAAAAAGGCGCTCGGACACACGAAGGAAGTCTCACACTTGTACTTGGCAAAGATGAAGCAACTTTTCAATTAACGCTCAAGATAGTAGGTATTGATATGGGTACAAGTAAAAAATTAATTGAGCGATTGGCTCACGATACGGGTTTACCATATTATGTCAGAGACATTCAAAAAGACCTCTATTAATCTCGATTCTCAGATTATTATTTGTCCCACCTGTCGCGGTATTGGCACGGTCGGTTGGCGTACGTGCCCAGCGTGCCGTGGCATGGCTCTCGGCACGACGCGCCGTGGCGGTTTTTTGTACTGGAACTATCCGCTTGAGCGCTATCACCTTGCTGTGCAAAAGGCGCGACGCGTGTTTAACAAAATCCGCTGGATTACCGTGCTGGTGGTTGCTCTTAATTTTTTCGGATGGAGCATTTTTGGGCTTATCACCAGCGGCACAGTACCGGCGCTTTTTGCGTACGATCTGTCCGGGCCAATTCCATCCTCAGTTGCGCTGCTGTTTTGGTTCGGCTGTGCCACGCTCTGCTATCTGTGGTACCGGTCAGTGGTAGAAAAGCTGCGTGTGGACGCGGTAGAGAAGCACGCGTATGACGAAAGTGGTGTTGATATGATTTCAGAAAATCAAACGAATACTACGTGGCCGCAAATTTTGTCGTTGCCACGAGCCAAGCGCCGTTCAATCGTGAACACCTTTACCAAAGAAGCGCTGGCGGTACTGGGCGAATCGTACGCCCTCGCGGATAAGCAGGGGTTCAACCGGCTCACCCCCTTTCACATACTGTTTACACTACTCACATCCAATCGAATCGGTAATATTTTCATTCGCCTCGGCATCCCAGCGCAGACTATTCAAAAAGAACTGGCACCGCTTTTCGCGCGCCAAAATTCCACCACGGGTGGAACCAAAACCGTGCCGGTGGCCGGGCTCGATGTGGCTGCCGTTCTGTTTGATGCCTACGAGGAAGCGTATGATGCTCATCAGGATTACGTGAGCGTGACCGAACTGTTGCTCGCCATTATGAAGACTTCACCAGATGTGAAAGAAATTTTGTATAAACTTGATATCGAAGAAAAAAAATTACTCAATGCGGTGGAATGGGCGCGCATTCGGGAACGTTTGTACCGACAATATCAGAAAACTAATCGCGCCGCACGGCATCGTTCCACCCACGGCATGGACCGCGCGATGACCGCGGTAGCCACTCCCTACCTCAACCAATACAGTACCGACGTGACATTGCGCGCTCAATTTGGACAAACCGAAACGTGTGTGGCTCGCGAAAGAGAAATCGAAGATATTTTTCGTGTGGTGGAAGGTGGGCAAGAAAATGTTTTGCTCGTTGGTGATTTTGGCGTGGGCAAGGAAACAATCGTTGAGGGTATTGCCGAGCGGATGGTGGCCGATGATGTGCCGGCTCGTTTGCAAGACAAGCGCATGGTGCAGCTCGACATCGCCTCGCTGCTGGCGGGCACCACTCCGGCCGGAGTGCTCGAACGACTTGAACGTGTGGTGTACGAAATTGCGCGCGCCGGCAACGTTATTTTATTTGTGCACAACATTCACGAACGTGCCGGAATTTCGGCCGGAGGCGGACAGAGCCTCGACGTGGCGGGCACACTCGCCGATTATATCAGTGGAGGACGGTTCATGACGTTTGCCACCACCACCACCGAAGCTTACGCGCAGCAGATACGAAATTCCAAGCTTGGAACCACCTTTAGTAAAGTCGACATTCGCGAAATGGACGAAGACGCCGCTATTCAGGTGCTTGAATCCAAAGTTGGTTACATCGAATACAAACAACAGGTATTTTTTTCCTACGCCGCGCTCGAAAAAGCCGTGCAGCTCGCCAAACGTTTTGTCCACGAAGTCTGTTTGCCCGGCAACGCGCTTGAGGTGATGAGTGAAGCCGCCAGCTTTACGCGAAAGAAAAAAGGTGTGAACGCGCTCGTAACCCCCGAAGAAGTGGGCGCCGTCGTGGCAGAGAAAACCAACATTCCTGTTAGCACGGTATCGGCCGACGAAACCACCAAACTCCTACACCTCGAAGAAACAATGCACGAGCGGGTGGTTGGTCAGGAAGAAGCTGTAACGCTCGTCGCCAACGCGCTGCGTCGCGCGCGTGCCGAAATCCGCAGCCAGAGCCGTCCCATTGCTAATTTTCTCTTTTTGGGCCCTACTGGTGTGGGTAAAACCGAGCTTGCCAAAACGATCGCGGAAGTGTATTTCGGTGGAGAAAATAAAATGGTGCGTCTCGACATGAGTGAATATCAAGACAAAAGCAGCATCTATCGTCTTATCGGCGCTCCAAACGAAAAGGGGACTGGTGTTTTGACGGAAGCCATTCGTCGCTCGCCCTTTACATTATTACTGCTCGATGAAATTGAAAAGGCGGACAAAGATATTCTCAACCTTTTTCTGCAAGTAATGGACGACGGGCGCCTGAGCGATAGCACTGGTCATGTGGTTGATTTCACCAACGTTATTCTTATCGCCACCTCGAATGCCGGTACCGCGCGAGTACAGGAGTATATGCGTGAAGGTATATCGAGCGATGCGATCAAAGATCGGTTACTCCACGGCGAGCTCGCCGAGTATTTTAAACCAGAATTTCTCAATCGTTTCGATGGTATCGTGCTCTTCAAACCGCTGGATCGCGAAGCCATTAAGCATGTGGCCGCTCTGATGCTAAAACGCGTCGCTACGGACCTCGAAGCCAAAGGTATTACCCTCCATGTGCAGCCAAGCGCGCTCAATTTTTTGGCCGATGTCGGCTTTGACCCTGAATTCGGGGCTCGCCCGATGCGCCGCGCGCTGCAAGAGCGGGTAGAAAATCAGCTCGCCGAGCTTCTCTTGACGGGCCAAGTGGGGAGACATAGTATTGTGGAGATAGGGGAGGGTGGAAAAATACAGGTGGGCGCGATTTAGTATTTTTTATGTTTACCTACTTCGTCCTCGCATTTGTTGTGTCGCTATGCAGTACCGCGCTGGTTAGATTTTTCGCTCTCCGTTTTCGAGTGCTCGACAAGCCCGACGGCGAGCGTAAACGTCATAGCAAGCCGGTGCCGCTTTTGGGTGGCGTGGCGTTGTGCGCGGCATTTTTCGGGTCACTTACTCTCCTTAATTTTTTATTCGCCGGCCATCTTCCGTCACTGCGAAATATCAGCGACCAATTTGGTGGGTTACTTTTTGGTAGCTTGCTCTTGCTTCTCGTGGGTTTGGCCGACGATATTCGACCACTCAGTCCGCTTATCCGTTTTATATCAATCGCCATCGCAGTCGTTATCACTATTATCTTCGGTGTCACCATCGATAAAGTCACCAATCCTACCGGGGGAGCATTGGCGCTTGGATTGGTGGTAGGCAACGTGGTGGCATTCGTATGGCTCATGGGCACTATTTTCACCGTCAAAATACTCGATGGACTGGACGGTCTCGCTACCGGCGTCGTACTGATTGGCAGTTTGATTATTTTTTTTCTCACTCAAACCGAAAAGTTTTTTCAACCCGATGTCGGGTTTCTAAGTATTGTATTTGCCGGAGTTCTCACCGGTTTTTTGCTGTTTAATTTCTCACCAGCCAAAATCTTTTTGGGCGAAAGTGGTGGGCTCTTTATTGGATTCACACTCGGCGTGCTCTCAATCATTTCGGGTAGTAAAATCGCCACTGCGATGCTTGTGATGGCTGTGCCGATCGTGGATTTGGCGCGCGTGATTATTGTACGCTGGCGACGAGGTCAGCCGATTTTCCAAGGTGACCGCGAACACCTACACTATCGATTACTCAGCTATGGTCTCAGCGAGCGCCAGGTAGTATTTTTGTTTTACGCAGTGGCAATACTTTTCGGTCTGGCTGCGCTTTACCTACAGAGTATTGGTAAAATTATCGCCCTTTCAATCGCAACCGTCTCTTTGGTAGCTTTTGGTTTATTTCTCAAAAATACTGGTGACGGAATAAAAAAAATATAAGTATGGAAAAGAATCCTGCTCGGTATAGGCGTTTCTGGCTCATCGTTGGTTTTTCCCTGACTGCCTTAATGCTGCTGCGCTTAGGATATATGAAATGGTATTGGCCGAGCGCCACAGTGCGGGTCGGTGAGGCTCAGTTTCGGGTGTTGGTGGCCGACACAGCGGCGCACGATAGTACGGGGTGGCGAGGCCACACCACTATGGGTAGCTATGATGGCATGCTTTTTTACTTCGCAAGCCGTGAACAGCACCCCGTTTCAATGGCTGGATTGTCTTTTCCGCTTGATATTATCTGGATCGATCATGGTGTGGTTGTGGATATAGCCAAAAATGTCCCTCCCGAACCCAATCAAAAAGACAACACATCAAACCCTTATTTAGCCCGCCTACCTTCTACATTAGTGCTTGAAGTGGGGGGCGGAAAAATCGACCAGTTCGGCATCGGTATAGGGGACTCAGTGATTATTGCCCGCTAGCACCTCTCTTGAGTTATCCCCATGCATTAAGTAGGCTTAAAACTTGACTTTTTCCTCTAAAAGTGATACACTCGTTTCACCATATTACATTTTCTTAATATCATAATATTTCGTCATATGTTAGCTGTGATTGCAACCGGCGGAAAACAGTACCTTGTTAAAACCGGTGATGTGCTCAAAGTTGAAAAATTAGCCGGCAAAGAAGGAGATAAAATAACGTTCGACCAGGTCTTGCTCACTGCTAGCGACGACGGATCGAGTGCTAAAGTAGGTATGCCATTTTTGAGCGGTACTACTGTCACGGCTACTATCACTCGTCAGGGCAAGGCTCGCACCGTGCGGGTAGAAAAGTTCAAACGTAAAGTCCGTTACCACAAAGTACACGGCCAGCGTCAGCGCTTTACCGAAATCAAAATCCAATAATGTACACAAAAACTACCGACCTCAAGTCGGTAGTTTTTTATTGAGTTTGTTTAACGCTCAAGTCGGTTTTTTATAGCGCTGCCAAGCGTTACATCGTCAGCGTAGCGAACATCCGCTCCCATTGGCAGCCCGCGTGCCAGGCGAGAGATTCGAATGCTTGGGCGCGCCTGCTTCAGCTCTCGTTCCAGGTAGAGCATGGTTGTTTCACCGGCAATATCCGGATTTAAAGCTAGAATAATTTCCTCAATCTGCGCCGTAGGTAATTTTATTCGTTCAATCAGTTCTCGAATTTTGGTTCGCCCGATGCTTTCACTGTCTGCCGGGTCAACCAAACCGCGCAATACATGGTATACGCCATGGTACGCGCCGCTTTTTTCTATTACCATGAGATCCTGCGGGTCGAGCACCGCGCACACGGTGTGGTGATCTCGTTTGGGGTCTTGGTCAATAGGGCAGGGCGAGGTGTCGGAAAAATTCCAACACACCTCACAGCTTTTGACGTTTTCAATTAATTCTTTCAGCGCGAGCATGAGCTCGGTCACTTCTTTTTTACCCGATTTCAATAGGTAAAAAACAAAACGCTCAGCGGTGCGTTCGCCTACCGATGGTAATTTTTTCAAACTACGAATTACATTTTGAATTGATGCTGAATACACAAGTTAGAAATTCTAAGCTCTAAATTCTAAACAGATTCAAATTAAACAATACACAAATTCAAAACGCCTTTTGAGATTTGAGTTTAGGGTTTGTTTAGAATTTGGAGCTTAGGGTTTAGAGTTTTATAACTCTGGCATTTTAAACCCGCTCTCCTGCATCTTGGTGGCCATAATGCGCTGAATTTTTTTGAGCGCGTCGGTGTAGGCGTCCTTAATACCGGATTCGAGTTTTTGTTTTTTGTCGGCAGTGAGTAGCTCAGGGTCAATCGCCACGCCAACCATTTGCAGATTGCCATCAAGCGTCACCACGATTTTTCCTCCCATTGCCTGGCCGGTGGCACTTTCGCTGCCAAGCATTTCTTGCATTTTTTTGCCTTGATCACGAAGGTCTTTGAACTGTTTGAGCTTTGAGAACATGGACATATGAAATACCTTTCGCAAGTGAATTGCTTTCGTAAGAAATTCACTTCTGAGCTTGCTAGAGCAAGCGAGGAAGATCCTTTCGAGCGAAGAAGATTACTTGCTTCTTAAATTAAGATTAAAAGACTAGAAGATTGAAAGATTGTTTACAAATAATCTTATAATCTTTTAATCTTCAAAATTGCGGCATCTCCGGCTCTGCTACAGGTTGTTGTGGTCGGGCAAAGGCCGACTTTGGCTTCAGAGCCTGGGGTTGGTTGCTCGTATCGGTCAAACCGGATGCGTCGAGATTACGGAACGAAGCAAACTGCTCCACAAAGGCTGTTTTTACCACGCCGGTCGGACCGTTACGGTGCTTTGCGATATGAATTTCCGCAATGTTGCGTTCGTCTGGTGGGATGTCTTCGAGGCGGTAATTGCGGTCGGCGGCTTTGCGGTAGAGGAAAAGCACCACGTCAGCATCCTGCTCAATAGAGCCCGAGTCGCGCAAGTGGGAAAGTTTTGGAATGGCTGGTTTGCTTTGCTCCACTGTACGTGACAGCTGTGAAAGGGCAATAACCGGAATATTCAGTTCACGCGCAATACCTTTGAGGCCTCGCGATATAGCCGCGATTTCCTGCACGCGATTTTCTTCGCCGCCCTTTACTGCCGATTCCATGAGTTGTAAATAGTCAATTACGATAAGGCCAAGCCCATGCTCAGTCTGCAGACGTCGTGCCTTGGTGCGTACCTGCATCACGTTGATATTCGGAGAATCGTCGATAAAAATAGGGGACTCAGACAAAGCACCGATAGCATGACCAATACGTGGAAAATCATCGTCTTCAGGGCGATCACTGAGGCGCCCCGTGCGCATTTTCCACAGGTCAACATTGGCTTCGGAGCAGATCATGCGGTCCACCAGCTGTTCTTTACTCATTTCAAGCGAGAACATGCCGACCGGTACTTTTTCCTTCACCGCCACGTGGCGAATGATATCCAAGACAAATGATGTTTTACCCACTGACGGACGCGCGGCTACGATCACGAGGTCAGATTTTTGCAGCCCAGCAAGCAGGTTATCGAGCCCCGTAAAGCCACTGCGTACGCCACGCAGCTTCCCTTTATTTTTATGCAGCTCGTCGATTCTGTCAAACGCATCCGCCAGCACGCCACGAATGGGGGTAAATGTTTGCTTGAGGTAGACTTGCGATACACCGTACAGATGTTGTTGAGCTTCGTCGAGCACTTCTTCAATGTTATCGTCTTGCTCTTGGTAGGAAAGTCGGCTGATCTCATTGGCGGCACTGAGAAGTCTGCGGCGGGTGGCTTTGCGATGCACAATGCCGGCATAGTTCATCACATTGGAAGCAGTCGGCACCGCGTTTGTGAGAGATATGAGATACGTGCGTCCACCAATCTGCTCCAATATACCACGCTCTTCCAGGCGCGTGCTCAGAGTCAGAATATCCACCGGTTCATTTTTGGCGTAGAGTTCAAGAATCGATTCGAAAATTTTCGCGTGCGCATCTTTGTAGAAGTCTTCGGGGTGGATCATGTCCGCCACTTTGAGCATGGCGTCTTTGTCTATCAAAACCGAGCCAAGAAACGACATTTCGGCCTCTAAGCTTTGCGGCGGAATTTTTTCTACGATATCGGGCATAGTTCTGATATGGTATCTCAACTATACCGGGAGGGCAAGGGTAAACTGTGGAATATATGTGAATGAATAGGGGATATGTTCAAATATGCCTAATGTGTTATACTCTTCTTACCTAAACCTATGCAGTACTTTTGGAAAAATAAGCTTCATTATATATTGGCAGTATCATACTGCGTAATGGTCGCTCTTGGTTTTTACCTGCTCGCCACCTCACAGTCCACAGACGCTCTCACTAGCCCCTGGCAGACAATTCGGCATTCCTATATATATGTCTTTGGGCTTGCGACGTTTTTGCTTGGGTTGATTATAGCAATTGTGGACCTCACCCCCCGTCCCTCTCCTTTGAGGAGAGGGGGTAGCAATGACGACAGCACATTTCACGATCCCTCTCCTCAAAGGAGAGGGATCAAGGGTGAGGTCACAACGTGGACAAAGTGCATTATTTTTTTGCTCATTCTCCATTCATTTTTACTCCATTCATATTTACCTCTCACTCACCAGCTTCTCTACGGTGCCGACCAGTGGCGGCATATCGGTAATGAAATGAGAATTGTGCAAGGCCTGCCATTTAAAGAAGCGGTTGTTGCAAATAACAATCTTCAATCTTCAATCTTCAATCTTTCCACCATCGTTGGTCGCGTTTCTTACAGCGGCTTGTGGTATGTGAGTGCAGTTCTGGGGATGATTGTCCAGAGTATTAGCAATCTCAATCTTACTCTTAGTCTTGTTTTCGTCAGCAAATGGCTTGGACCCATCTGGTGGTCGCTCACTGTTCCGGTGCTTCTCTATTTTCTCGGTCGCGCGCTCGAGTGGGATGAAAAGAAATCACTTTTCCTCAGCTGGCTCGGGTTCCTCCCTTTTCCGTTTCAGTATGGCGGAGCGGTTACTATTCCCGTGTCTTTCGGTTTCCCACTTTTTTTACTCGGCATTGTTTTGTTGCTCCATAGATTCAGACAGACAAGCGAAAAAGGATTCAAACAGATTCTACCACTTTTGGCTGTGGGAATTATACTGTCTCTCGGTTATGTTTTGTATGCGGTGCTATTTTGGATGGGGTGGGGGATGGTGGAAATGATGCGACGTAGCACGCATCACGTAGCATGCATCATATATGTGACTGCGTTTTGCACCTCGGTGTTTGTTCTGCCCGTCCTTGAATTCATAGGTCATTATAGTAATTTTCAATCTTCAATCTTCAATCTGCAATCTGCAATTAAAACAATCATAACCAACTTCACTCTCATCGACCTAATCCGCGTTCCAAGCATCGACTACCTCAACGGCAATATTATTTTCAATCAAATGCCCCGATCCGCGTTCGTCGTAAACATATTTACCGCGTGGCGCTGGTGGATTCCGGCGTTTATGATTGGATTTTGGGTCACGTGTGTTGGAGGAGCGGTGGCTTTATGGCGCCGTAGCGACGCCGGCAAGTGGCTCGTGATATTTGGCAGCGGACTCTTCGTCAATTATATTGTCTCTCGATACTTTTTGAGTGGTGAGCAGATTCTTACCCGGCGGCTCGATGCGACACTCGCTTTATTTTTTATTGTGTATTTTATAACAGGTGTGAGTGCGTACCTCCCTCTCCTCACAGGAGAGGGGCGAGGGGTGAGGTCGTACCTCATTATTTTTATTTTTTCGCTCGCCATCACCACTTCCTATTCCCTTGGTCCCGACACGCAAGCAGTTTCGGTTGACGAATACCACGCCATGCAGTATGTTTGGCAAAACAAAGAAGAGTTCAAAAACACCGCGCACTATCTTACTATCAGCGATGACAATTCCGTGGATGAAGCACAGAGGCGAGAAAAAAATTTCTGCGTGGTTGCGGATACGTTCCCACTGCTCGCGCTCGAAGCAGTGTCAACTAAAGAGATTGTCGGTGGCGGATTCCCGATAAACAATGTATTTGGGCAGCCAGAGCGAACCAGCCTCATCGAAAATATCAACCGTGCCATGCGAGCAGCTATTCCGGGCCGTGCTGCCCCAAATGACGAACAGAAGAATCTATTAAGTTCGTTTGACCGTTGTTGGTATGTAGGCGACATCGCCACCAGCGCCGCTGCCGATTATCTCCTGCGCCCCGTTTTTCCGAAAAAAATAGACGGCCCTAACTTTGGCTCCATCCACATCACAAAATATTCAAAGCCATAATCACAAATCTTCAATCTTAAATCTTCAATCGTATGGACTGTCTCTTTTGTAAAATCGTTGCTGGTCACATCCCGAACTATACCGTCTATGAAGACGACAATGTGCTCGCGTTTTTGGATATCCACCCGTGCTCACAAGGGCATACAGTCGTTATCCCCAAAAAACATTTTTCCGAATTGAGCGAAATGAATGTGGAATATTGGAGTGTGCTCATGCGCGGGCTCAAAGACGCCACCGAGCGCGTGCAAGAAAAAATTGCGCCAGACGGTATCAATATTGCCATTAACGATCGACCAGCCGCTGGCCAGGCAGTACCACATGTGCATTGGCATATTATTCCTCGTTTCGAAAAAGACGGCGGCGGCTCAGCGCATTCAATCGTGCGTAGCGCCGAAGTAGGAGATGTCGCCGAGGTGGCTAAACTTTTTCAATAAATCCGTGTAATCCGCACATGTATGCTTAAAAAAATTTCTGAGGAGGTGGTGCATGAGAATCCATGGTGGAAAGTCGTTCGCGATGAGTTTGAATTACCCGACGGCAAGCATG
>CAYTPE010000010.1:0-24879 GCA_964439885.1 uncultured Gammaproteobacteria bacterium | reverse complement strand
ACAACGAACTGACTCGTTTTGTGGACTCGCAGTACGTGGAAGCGTGTGGCGGCAAGCCCGTCATATATCTATATCCTACCGAAACCACGGCTGTTCATGTGTCAGTTGCTCCTCAAGGCGGCGTTTCTCGCTCTATACCGGACTACGGCACTCAGGGCTGGCAGGTAGTTGCTCACCCGAATGGTCAGCTCACTCTGGGTGACAAAACCTACCCCTATCTCTTTTGGGAAGGCGGTCTTGGCGATTACACCTCGCCCCAAGAAGGGTTTGTGGTGCCGGTGAGCCAAGTTCACAGCCTCCTTACCAGTAAATTGTCGTATATTGGTTTAAACCAGCGAGAAATTCAAGATTTCGAATCGTTCTGGGAACCGCGCATGCGCCAGGCTCCTTATTACTTCGTTACCTTTAGCACAAATGATACTATGAATCGATACGCGCCGCTTTCGGTAGACCCTGCGCCGAATAGTATCATTCGGGTGCTCATGGACTATAAGCCACTCATCGCGCCGATAGCAGTACAGCCGCCCGAGCTCAAACATTTCGAACGCACCGGATTCACGGTGGTAGAGTGGGGAGGAGTACTACAATAGTAACAAAAGAGTTGGCTCCCCCAACTCTTTTTTATTCCTCGCACTTTACCTCATAAAATAAAAGCGATACACTAGAAGTATTGTATATATTTCAATAACATGCCAGCCACGCAACTCATAAACAAAAAAACTGTCGGCTTTTATGTCATCGGTCTGGCACTGCTCATCTTTGCGGTTTATCGTTATACCGAGCTCACCGAAGTCGTCGACCTATTTCGGCAAATTCATCCGTTCTGGCTCACGGTCGCTGTGCTCCTTCAAGCGGGAACCTATGTGTGTACGGGGAGCCTTTATCAAACGTTGCTCCGTTTGTACCAACATCCTCAGGTCATCAAACTGCGCGAACTTTTGCGTACTTCTGTAGTCATTGTATTTCTTAATCAGGCAATTCCGACGGCTGGTGGCAGCGGAGGAGCTTTTTTTCTCCGGCGTCTCGGTAAAAATGGCGTCCCATCTGGTGAAGCACTATCGATGGTACTGCTCGAAAAAATTACCTACTATATAGCCCACCTACTTGCGCTGGTTGTTGGTTTTGTCCTGTTTAGTTTGGTAACGAACGCCAAATTGTCAGCTTTACATATCAGTGTTGGTATTCTTGGTGTTGCGGCGTATACCGTCTTTCTCACGTTGCTGTTTATTTTTAGTGGTCGCTCGCCGGTTACTTATCTCAGCCACCGACTGGCCAAGATTAAGTGGCTGAGGCGTCTACTGGAGCGTTTTGATATTTCGCTCAGTGAAATCAAAAGTGGTGAATGGCATAGCCCCTGGGTGATGCTCCGCCGCCATACATTTGGAATTTCCGCGCCTGTTTTGTGGCAACTGGGCATTGTGCTCGTAGACGCAAGCACTATTTATGCGGTTTTTCATGGTTTCGGAGTGCAGGTAGCATGGATTACGGTGGTATTTTGTTTTGCGCTTACTATGGCAGTTTCTTCGGTGAGTGTTTTCCCTGGTGCCTTAGCTTTTTTTGAGGGTTCCATGACTCTTTTCTACACCGCTCTTGGTGTTGAACTGCACACCGCGCTTATCACCACCCTCGTATACCGTGTTTTATCGTTTTGGTTGCCCATGCCGGTCGGTTTGATTATGTACCGCCGGCTGCAAAAAGACGATACTTCGTCCGGTGAAAAAACGACCTAAACGATTGACACAAAACAGCTTTTTTGGTATACTGTAACTTCGCAAGACAATGATATCCGTACAGGGTATCTTTTTTTATATGAATCGCTTATCTCAGCCAAAATTCAGCCGTTTCTCCCGATATGCTCTTGAGCTAGCCATAGCTGCTTGTTTGAGTTTAAGTTTAATCAATCACGCCGAAGCCAAGGTTCCTTCCGTAGGGCTTTTTAGTCATTTATTGCTCGAAACAGCTAATGCTGAAGAAACCAATCTTCCGGACGCCTTCATCTCGTCTGCTTCGACCACCTCAGAAAGCTTAGTCCCTACCACTTCGCTGCCAAAAACGCTTGATTTATTTCCTCTGCCCGCCCAGGCACAAGATGATTACGCGAGTGATATGCGAGCGCAGCGCCTCGATGCCTATTTTGTGAAACACAATATGCCCCTTGCCGGCTATGGAGCCGACTTTATTGCCGCGTCCGAAGAGTGTAATATGGAGTGGCAGCTTTTGCCCGCTATAGCGGTACGCGAATCGTCTGGTGGTAAACGTATGCGTCTCAACAACCCATTTGGCTGGGCCTCTGCCAAAGTAGGCTTTGATGATCTGCACGATGCAATCAAAACAGTCGGGGAGCACGTATGCGGCCTCAATCCGGCAACAGCAAAGTATTACAAGAACAAAACAACATATCAAAAATTGTATGTGTACAACGGTACTGTGCTGCCATCGTATCCCGACCAGGTGGTGGGTATAATGAATTTGTTCTAATTACTGCGCACGTGAGCGTGGCTCTGCCACGTTTTTTTATTGTTGTAAGAATGTCTACTGTCAGAGCGTCAGCTATGACAATATGAAACGTACTATAATCATAGTCTGTACGCTCGTTCTAGGCACCCTGCTTCCGACACAAGCCTCTCACGCAGCCATAGCTGCCGATAAAATGAGTGGTTTGGGGCAGCTCGTGATACTCAGTGCCTTGTTTTCTACACAGGGTGGTGGAGTGTTGGCTCCAAGTGCGAGCCCTTTCGATTTAGGTAATTTGGTGATTCTGGACCAGCTCTTTAATGATACAAACCATAGAGTATTTGGTGGTGCGCGTTCGGTTTCGCTCGGAGAGATTCTCATACTCAATCAAATTGCCAAAAATAACAACTTATTCGGTTCAAATGCGCATGAGCTGGGCAAACTGTTTGTGCTCGATCGCTTATTTGGTGGATAGTAGTACCGCGAAAGGTACGCCGTATATATATTATAAGCCGACTCTTCTATGCAACGACACTCATTCAATATAAGCAATCAATTGACACGTCTCAGCAGGCCGTGGATGGCTGCTTTGCTCGTGTGCACAATTCTAGTTACGGCATCGTTGGGAGCCGCTCTTCTTCATGTTGTTCGGCCGATTGTTTCAAGCTCACCACTACATGTTAGGATGGCGATGTCGGCTACAGCTCCTTCTTCCCCCGTGCTCACTGCGCAGAGTGAGGAAGCGCAGATAATTTCCGTAGTAAAAAATGATGCTCCGGCCGTGGTAAGTATTACTGCGTCTGGCCAGGTGCCAAAAATGGAGCGGTGTGGTAATGGCGATCCTTCGGTCCTACCTCCGCAGTTTCAAGGGTACTTAGATGTGCCACTGTACTGTCAGAACGGCACGCAAACCGAGCGCATCGGAGCCGGTTCTGGGTTTATCGTGTCGAGCGATGGGTATATTCTCACCAACGCGCATGTGGTGGAAGATACGAAAGCCGACTACACAGTCGTGTTGAACGACGAAGCACATATCGGACAAAAGAAGTCAGCCACCGTAGTGGCGCGTGACACGACGAACGACATCGCTATCGTCAAAATTGACATGTCAGGATTACCTTTTTTAGCTTTTGGCGACTCGAGCAAATTGCAGGTTGGCCAAACCGCTATTGCGATCGGGTATGCGCTCGGTGAGTTCGATAATACCGTCAGCAAAGGGGTCGTGTCGGGTTTGTCGCGCACCATTACAGCCGATAATGTTGGTCGTAACAATTCAAGCGAAGAATTACACGGCCTGATTCAAACCGACGCTGCTATTAATCCAGGTAACTCCGGTGGTCCGCTGCTCGATAGTTCCGGGCATGTTATTGGCATGAACGTAGCCGTGGCCGATGCGCAAGGTATCGGCTTCGCCGTTCCAGCCAATCTGGCGCGTGCTGATTTTGAGCAAGTAAAATCCACGGGGAAGTTTGTGGCTCCTGCCAAGGCATTTCTCGGCGTACGGTATCAGCCCGTCACTACTGAACTTAAGGCTACCAAACGTTTGCCTTACGACTTCGGTATGCTGGTGCAGCCCGGTGAGAATGGTGAGCCAGCGGTGATTCCGGGGTCGCCAGCTGATCGAGCCGGAATTGCAGCTAACGATATTATAACGCACATGGACGGCAAACAGCTCAATGAACGCTATACATTATCGGATGCCATTGCAACTCATAAACCTGGCGACACAGTGCAACTGACTGTCAACCATGCAGGTAGGGAAAAAACTTTATCCGTAACGCTTGGCAAAGGAAGCTAGTTGGTCACTTATTCATTTGTTGCAAAAACTGGTCCGAAGCATCAATATGTGCTATACTAGGTGCGCATTTTTATTTATGCAAAATAGAACTCTTTCGCTCAATGGCCACGCTTGGCAGGTTAAAATTCAGGATGAGGCGGACGAAAGTGTTGCCAATGAAATTTTTGTTGTCAGAGAATATCGTGCGGTCGAAGAAGCAATCAAAAACGCTAGACAATGCGTGCTTGATGTTGGCGCCCATCGAGGTTTTTTTACCTTGTATGCGCGCGCTTTGAATCCAACCGTGCCAATTGTGGCCGTGGAACCAGAGCCACACAACATCCACGCCTTTGAGCAGCATATGAGATTAAATAATATTGCTTTGGTATCGCTCGTACCCGCCGCAGTAGCCGGTACCAGTGGTTCACGGGCGCTTCTGGTTGCCGAAGACAGCCATAATCATGAACTCGCACGTGTGAGTGGTGTGGCTGGGGGCTCTACGATGCGCGTAGCTGCCAAAAGCTTGGCTGATATTATTGCCGAACATCATATTGAGAGTATTGATGTGCTCAAAATGGATATTGAAGGAGGGGAGTACGAAATAATTGATACGGTCGATGAGGATGTGTGGAGTAAAATTCGCTTGGTGGTAATGGAATATCATACTATTTCTGGTAGAAAAGTGAGTGAGCTCGAACGCGGTTTGCGCGAACGGGGATTTGGCGTGCAAACATTCCCTTCGCGCTTTGATACAAGCATGGGATTTTTTTTAGCGCGCAATAAACGGTTTAAAAATAACAAAAACTAAGCTATACTACACGTATCTTTTAATTACTCTCTTCTATGGAGGACAAAGCATGGGTGGTAGCGGTGGACATGGGCTATGGCCATCAGCGGGCGGCATATCCACTGCGCCATTTTTCCCCAACGGGCAAAGTCGTTATTGCCAATAATTACGAAGGTATTCCTAAAAAAGATTTTCGTACGTGGAAGAGCAGTCGAATGGTGTACGAATTTTTTTCGCAGATGAGCACGCTCCCGCTTATTGGTGGGGCAGTTTTCGCGGCGCTCGATAAGTTTCAACAGATAGACCCATATTATCCACGCCGTGATCTGTCGGCACCCAACATGCAGCTCAGGCAAATGTACTACCTCATCCGCCGCGGATTTGGGCGAGACCTTATTACCTATTTAAATACCGAAGACATTCCTCTTATTACCACCTTTTTTACTGTTGCCTTCATGGCCGAAGAGCATAAATTTAAAAATGATATTTACGTGGTGGTATGTGATAGCGACATTAGTCGTACCTGGGTACCCCTTAACCCACACAAGAGTCGGCTTAAATTTTTGGCACCATGCACACGAGTGGTGGAACGGCTCAAAGAGTACGGTGTACGTGAAGATCGTATTTTTCTCACCGGCTTTCCTTTGCCCGAAGAAAACATGGGTGACGATCTAAAAATTTTAAAACAAGATTTAGCCGAACGGGTAATCAATCTTGATCCTGAAAAACGGTACCGTAAAAAGTACGGTAGCACCGCCAAAGAGTTCATAAAAAATTTACACCTTACCGAACGACATCATCATCCACTCACGCTCACGTTCGCCGTGGGTGGAGCTGGTGCGCAGCGCGCTATTGCTGGCCATATTTTGGCAAGTCTCAAACAGAAATTACTCAAAAGTGAAATTAATCTGAATCTGGTTGCCGGCACCAGAAACGACGTGTATTGTTATTTTAAAGAACAGATAAAAAAACAGCAATTGACCGAAGTGGTAGGGGAGAATCTACGCGTTATTTTCGCTCTGGACAAAGAAGATTATTTTAAGGAGCTAAATATAGCACTGCGTTCTACCGATATTTTTTGGACGAAGCCAAGCGAGCTTGTCTTCTATTCGGCGCTTGGTTTGCCTATCATCATGGCACCATCACTTGGCTCACAGGAAGTATACAATCGCACCTGGCTCAAAACCGTTGGCGCCGGCATCTCCGCGCAAGACGCTCGCTATACCGATGAGTGGCTGTTCGACTGGGTTAACTCCGGTTGGCTTGCTGAAGCCGCCATGTCCGGTTTTCTCGACGGTCGCCAATTTGGCGTAGCCAATATGAGAGATGTCGTGTTTCGGGGTAAACAGCCTGGGAAGAATCATCAGTTGCTCTAGAGTATTTTTTAATTAAAAAACAGCCGTAAGGCTGTTTTTTGGTTTTATTTTTTCTTTTTTCCAGTAGCTTTCTTTACTGCTTTTTTTGCCTTGCTTGTTTTAGTTTCTTTTTTTGGCGACTCACTTGCTGGCGCGGTGGGAGGTGCGCTTTCGTATTTGGCGAGCGCGTTGATTATACGATCGAGCTTAGCGTTAAGTTCAACTAGTTGAGCGGTCGAGATACCGGCGGGAACGGTATTTTGGAAGCGCGGTCTCTCTTCGCGGAACTGTGGTTTACCAAAGATTTTTCCTTCCCTGTGGTTGCCGCTGTCGCTACTTCGACGTGACGCAAAACACTCTTTGCAATACACCGGACGTTCGCCTGTTGGCTTAAAGGGCACTTCGCATGGTTTGCCACATTCAGCGCACGTAGCCTGGTACATAAAGGCTTTGTCGCCACTACCCTGGCCACCGCCAAATTCACGTTTGCCTCCCCCAAAACCTCGTTTACCGAATGATTTGAAACTTCCCATAAATGTTACGGTTATGCTTAAGACGCCTAGTGTACGCTGAAACAAGAAAAAAAGCAAGTAAAGACGCACTCTTAGTTCTGGAAAGAGGTGTTATTGGTATATATGCCTAGCGTGTGATATATATGGTCGCTCCATTTTCTGCGTAAGGTGCCGAAACGGTGACATGACCAAATTCGTTCTTCACGATGAGGTAGCACGTGCTATTAGCTTCATTGGCGCAATTACTATTTGGGTTGGGGTCTCGAGGTAGTACCGTGAGATATTTTTGATCAACGGTTAAAATTGAAAGGTCGACTAGGTTTTGGCAAAAAGCCCCAATGTCCGTGCGACAAATTTCCTGACCTTGTAAGCCGATAGAAGGAGGTAGACTGCCCGTATCGATAAGGTATTGATACACAGCATTCATGATCGCGTTCACATCCGAACGACGTTGCGCGTTTCGTGCTTCGGCCAATTGTTTGGCAGGGTTGATTGCCAAGATAACGATTCCAGCCAAAATCGCGATCATCGCAATCACCAAAAGTATTTCCAATAAGGTGAACCCGCGTGTGTTTTTTGAAGAAAAAAACAAGTGTTTCATACGTATTTAAAAAACGATATTAGTAATTAAAATCGGCTACTTCATGCCATTGTGTCAGTTCCACCGTCGAGCTAATGCTTGTAAAGACGACCTCCAGTTTTTTACTGACGCTCCCTGCTGAACCACGAACAAGCGCTGTGTAGACGTTGTTTCCGAGCGCGGCACTGTCGTACGTGCATGATTCGGAATCCATCGAGAGGGAACCATGCGTGGTGGAAGTAGGAAAATCCCGCATGGCTAGCAGCGCGTCCTCGGCGCAGGCGTCAGCCACGGCTCGAGCACGCACCGAATCGGTCAATGTCTGGCTGGTTCGTAAAAAATCAGTTCCGAGGAGCGCGAGTGAAAGAGAAATAAGTGTGCTCACCCCTCCCACAATCAGTACGCCCATTAAAGTGATGTAACCACGTGGCTGATTTTTAGTATACCATTTCGTACTATTTTTGCAAAGTAATAACATATGACTCATTTATCGTTTCGTACGTATCGAAGCAGTGGCAGAGAACGTTTTGCTATACGAAAACTCGTTGCGCGCTTCCGTGCTCGTTCGCATCACCGTGAATTGCATTTTAATACTGTCGAATTGTGCTGACGGCGATGCGTTTTGAAACGTGAGATCAGTGATTGCTACACGAGTATTATTCAATGCTTCCGAGTTGTGTTTACCTTGAGAAACGATGAGTGTTCCATTCACCAAACGAAAAATGGTAGGATCAACATTCGGATCATTCATGGTGGCCTGTAGCACCACGTCTTCGGTGGCCGGAGTGGGCGTAGCAATGCGCCGCGCGTTACGAATGGTTTGTGTCATCACGAGTGCTATGTGGGCTCCCTGCTCTTCTACCGTGGCGATGGTTTGAGTTTTGAGGTGTACCTGCATGATGGTTGCGTACAAGGCTGAAGTCGCCAAAATAATAGTGACAGAAACAGCGCTATAGAGCAATAATTCGATAAGGGTGAAGCCGTTTTTATTCATACTGTTCATTAGTGCCATCGCGTCAGTGATGTGGTGGCTGTAATCTGGGTAAAATACTTTCCATGAACAGACCACTCGACGGAAGCGGAAATTTCTTTGTGGTTTGCGTCTATATCATGAACAGTGACTTTTCGTGAAAAAATATCAGTGGCATCACTAACCCCGGAAAATGTCCAGACATGGTTTTGTACCGATAGGCCATGGGTTCCTGCCGTTACATCGTTAAAATTCGCATCCTGTATACTGCGGACCGCTTCGAGAGCCTCGTCTGCCAAAAAAATCGCCCTGTTTCGGTTGCCTGCTTCGGCGATCGACTGCTCGCCATACCATACAATTCCCAATATTCCCGTCGTGAGTATGCCCAAAAGGGCGCCGGCCAGGACCGCTTCGACTAGAGAAAAACCTTTATTAGGCTGTGCTGTGCCTGTGAACATACGTCAATAATTGACTATCCCAAGGGGGGTCACGGTAATAGTTCGCTCCTCACTCATATTAGCTGTTTCAAACGTACTCGTACCATAAACATCAGGAATACCGTTCAGTTTGGAAAACACAATTTCACGCACGCCCGAAACAGCGAGATTTGATGAGATGTCGGAAATTTCATCTTGGTCAACATCGCGTGATTGGTAGTTTTGTCCGGCGAAAACAACGATGCTGCTGGTATTTACTTTAACACCCCACGCGGCGTCCGATTTGCCCATCATGGCAAAAGACTGCGCGCGGTAGAGCGCGTGACTAAACGTTTCTACCGCGGTATTCAATTGGCCCCGCGCGTAGTAGCTTTGATAAAGTGGTACCGAAAGTGAAAAAATAATAGCAATAAATGCAATATCCAAAATAATTTCGATAAGCGTAAATCCCTGCGCGCGATCGTGTTTCTTTTCTGTGCTATGAATTCGACCTGTCATGGCGTGGAGGTTGTGTATAAAGTGCTTGTCTGCGCATTCCACCGTGTGGTGGTAGTCGCTTCAAGCGGTGTTGTGCTAGCTGTGGAGGTAGACTCGGCCATCACCGGTGAACTCGTCGAGATAAAGGTACGAGTCGGTTTCACCGTAAGATTCTTTGTTTCAACAGCCGATATTTGCTGGGGAGTACTGTGTGACGCTACGTCAAAATTTCCTATCAGGCTGTAAATCGGCATAATCACGCCAAGCGCCACCGACATCACCCCCAGCCACACTACCACGAGTAAAAATGGCTCTACCACAACGGTGAGATTTTTCGTTGTGGCATCGATTTTGGTTTCGAAGTTTGCGCTCATTTTGGTAAATGCTTTGGCGAGCGTCCCCGACTGTTCGGCCGCGACGATCATCTGTTGCGTTGGCGCCGGAATCAGCAGGCGAATATTTTTAATCGCGGCAAAGCTTTTTTTAAAAGAATTACCTTCTTCGATCAAAGCTTTGAGCTCCAGATACATTTTTTTGTACTTTATAAATGATGTTTCCTCGCTCACCAGGCTCAGCACTTCGTTTATCTGTAGCCCGGCGCCGAGCAGTGAACCGGTGAGATATCCGAATTTCGTAAGTTCCATCTCTTGAATCAAACGACGTATATCGGAAAATAAAAAGAGAATATGTTGCCCGACAAAACGAGTTTTGGGAAAGTAGAAAATAAAATAAAAAATACCTCCACACGTGATAATTCCGACCGGAACCACCACCGAACCATACGTATTCAAAAAAATTCCAGTATAGATGAGGAAACGCGTGATCGCCGGAAGCGCGATGTTCATTTGGCTGAACACCAAAGCCAACTTAGGTAGAATAAACCATGCGATGTTAATGCCGATTACGATAGTCAAAATGAGCACGAGCATGGGGTATATCATGGCCGAGCGTAATTTCGACTTGAATACCCGGCTTTTCTCATGCTGCTCACCGATAACCTGTAAATTCTCCGCCAACCTTCCTGAACTTTCGCCAATGCGTATCAGTGTAATGGTGTGCTCGGTAAAAAGGCGGGTTGAATGGAGTGCGCGCCAGAGAGGAGAGCCGCCCGCTATCTCGTCGCGTACCCGCAAAAAAAGGGCGCGCATTTTTTTGGTTTTGAGTTCAAGCACGATCGTGTCAAACGCGGCTATAATGCCCATGCCCGAGGAGATGAGCATGCTTAAATTTTCAATAAAATAATCGCGATCCTTTTTGATGCCAAAAATAAGCCGTCGGGAGCGGCCTTTTACGTGGTCCTGTTTTTTTGCCGATATAACTGTCATACAATAATCGTTGCGGGAACTATTTTATTTGGCAAAAAAATTAGTCTCACCAGTCGTTGGGGGCCGGAGCGTTGCTGGCGGTTCTGCAACGCGCAGCAGTTCCTCAAGGGTCGTGATACCCAGTTTGACTTTTTCTAAGCCGTCTTCAAACATCGAGCGCGCTCCTTGCGAGCGGGCAAGTTGCCAAATCTGCTGTGCCGACGGGTTTTGTACAACGAGGGCCTGCAATTCGGGCGACATAACAATAAATTCAAAAATGGCGGTGCGGCCCTTGTATCCGGTGAAGTTGCATGTTTCGCATTTTTTACCTTCAAAGAGCGTCACCTTTTCCTGCACAAAAAATTGTTCGTACTTGAAGAGGCGAGGGTCACCCTTTTGGAGCGTGACGCTGTGCCGACAGTGTTCGCAAATATTTCGCACTAAACGTTGGGCGATAATAACCTGCAAGGTAGAGGCCAGTAAAAATGGTTCAATTTTCATGTCGAGTAATCGCGGCACTGCCGTAGCGGCGTCGTTGGCATGAAATGTGGAAATAAGGAGATGGCCAGTGAGTGCGGCGTTGACGGCAATCTCAGCCGTTTCCACATCACGAATTTCTCCCACCAATATAATATTGGGGTCTTGGCGAACAATGGAACGCAAGCCATTTGCGAAGGTAAGGTTCGTTTGTTGATTCACTTGGATTTGGTTGACACCGTTTACTTTATATTCAACCGGATCTTCGATAGTGGTAATGTTGACTTCCGGCTGGTTGAGCAACTTCAGTACGGCGTATAAGGTGGTCGTTTTGCCCGAGCCGGTTGGCCCTGTCACGAGTATCATCCCAAACGGTTTGCGCGCCGCTTTTTGCAATAGCTCTTGGTATTCGGGAGAGAGACCTAAGTGCGTAAGCGTGAAGCCCTCCAAATACGAAGCCAAAACGCGCAGCACAATTTTTTCCCCTTCGATAGTGGGGACGATGGACGTACGCATGTCCACCATCGTATCTCCTTTTTGGTATCGGAGCGAGCCGTCCTGAGCGGCAAAATGTTCATCGATACGCAAGCGGCTTTGTACTTTTATTCGGTTAATAATATTTTCGTAATATTCTTTCGGGAGACGCCCAACTTCGTGCAGCACGCCGTCGATACGAAAGCGTACTACGACTTCTGTTGGCTGGGGTTCGAAGTGGATGTCGGAAGCATGGTAGACGAGCGCGTCGGAGAATATTTCATCTAAAATTTCCGGTGCGATGTGCTCGCGCTCGTTCATAATTTTGGAAAAGCGCGTCGCGATGGATTTTTGATAAAAAATAAAATTTGCTTCAATATCGGATGGTAAAGCAAAGGTGATGGTAATGGTTTTATCGGGAAACAATGAACTGAGCGTTTCTTTGAGATTTTTTTTGAAAGGGTTATCGGTAGCTACGACAACTTCGTCCGGCTTTATGTCAAACAAAACGACGCTAAATTTTTTGGCTATTTCTTCCGGGATTAAAAGAATTTTTTCTTTCGTGGGGCGATCGTACTCAAGGTCGGAATAGGGGACGCGCGCCTGGTCGGCTATGGCTTGGCCCAAAAGTTGTTTACGAATAATTCCTTCCTTCAGTAGGAAGTCCACGATTGGTATTTTACTGGATTGGGCTGTTTGTTGCGCTTTTTCGAGAACCTCCGCGGTGACATAATTACCCTCCAGCAAAATTTTCTTCAAAATTTTTTCATTGAGTGTGAGCATAGCTTGCACGAGCTCGATTATACTGTCGTATAGTATACCACACGAGCGCACGACACTCCAAATAGTGTACGATTGCAGTCAATAGCAAAGACTGACTAGTGTGAATCAGTTTTTGGTCTGTTTTTGTTACGCAGCTTTACCGGGTCGGGTACAGCCGGTGGTCGCTGTGCTTTTGATTTTGGGTTAGATGTAAGTTTGTTGTCTTTCTTTTTTAACTCGTCGAGTTGTTTTTTGTACCATTTCATAGGCGTTTATGTGTAATAATTTTTAACGATGCGGACATCCTGTCCAACAGCACGGTCGTCGCATACCGCCGGAGAGTTTGGACACCGCTTTTTCTATACGAATGCCTCTCGTTTCTACTTTCTTTCCAGACATTACCCAGCAGGCCCACTCACTTTTGGCGAGCGGCGTCGTTTGTTGCCAAGTGGTGAGCGCTGTTTTGTTTTTGGTAATCTCGTTCACAAGGTCTTTTGGAGCAGTGTGGGCCGGTCCCTTTTTGAGCATAGCACTATTACTTTTTGTTTTTAAGTGATTTATTATAGCGCATCCGTGCCTTTATGAGTGTCTTAATAAGCGATCGCGGCAGTTGGTCGGTAGGTAAGTGGACTGCAGATTTGGTGGTAACGTAGTTTTTAAGCGCACTTGCATGGTCGTGTATCACGGGCGGAGGAATATAGAGACCAATATATTTTTTGGCGGCCGAAAAATACACGAGCCGGCCATAATAGTCGTAAAATGGCATGCCGTAACTGATTCTCTCTATGGCCTCCGGTGCGGTTGCGCGTATCAGCGCGCGTAGCTCACGCAGTGTTTTTTGCATGCTGCGTGGCGCAGCGCGTATGTAGTCATCGACCGTTTGTGGTTTTTTCATAGCGTGTTAATTACTTTTCTTTTGTCGCGCAACTTCCACCTGCAGAGCTTTGGCGATCGCGATAAACACCACAAACCACTGCAGTAACATTATTAAGTTTTGAATCAGTGCGTATGAATAAAGCCGATCGATCGACCATATAATAAGAGTGAGTACCATGGCAAATTTGTAGCCTTTATACATGCCATAAGCTAAGGGGAGGTACACAATTGCCACCGCGATGCATACCAGCCACGGCAAGGCGCCTTGCAAAGCGTTTAGGAGATTTATAACATTAAACAAGACGATGCACGTGGCAGCAATGCCGCGCGCTGTGTTGCGCGTGTTCATGGTGTTGTAATTGGCCACCTGTTCGTTGATGCTTTGATTTAAAGATTCAGAGCCGGGTAATGGTGTGTGGAGTGCTTGTACAATTTTCGCGCCAGCTCCATTGTTTGGTGCACCCTTAATTTGAGAATCGACTTTCTTTTTTCGTCTTATAATATATATACCACCTACGATAAGTATAAGGTATATTGTGACTGCTGCGGCGATTTCCATATAATCTTATAAATAATTATTTTACTAAATTTTGCTCATCTTCAACCGCAATAAAAATGGATAATAAAAATATATAGATGCGTGACTTTATGCAGCTTTTTTTACTATCAGACCGATGAGCAGTATTCCTACAAAGTTAAGGGCAAAAGACAAAGGGATAAATGTTGATGTCTTTACTTTGGACAGTCCCATCAGAGTAAGTCCAATTTCATCTGGTAAGGGAGAAGCGATAATAATCGCTCCGATGATAGAGCTAAACCAGCCGAACTTTCTGATCTTTAAAGTAGCTATAAATCGATTTTTCTTAATTGAACGGAACGCGTAATGCATATGTTCGGACAAGCTATCGCGCACCAGTCGGAAAATGAGGTAGTCGCCTACCAGAGCGCCGCACGCGCCAAAAAACGCAGTCCAGTAGGGAGAATTTTCACTGGCGATTTCTCCCAGAACGACAGTCGCGGGTGCCGCCGTAAAAATGGACGTAAAAAATATGCCGCCAATAAAGCTGCCAACAAATTCTCTGCCTTTGGTGGCACTAAAAATGTGCCCAACAAGAGGAGTTTTGATCAAAAAAACTGCGCAAACAAGACTCAAAAATATGAGTGCACCATCTTTGATGAGTGCGTGTTGCCTTCTCATATAATTAAAATTTTTGAATTGACGACAGATCCGGAATGTATCTTGTTCTGTAGGAGTTCAGATCACCAAGATATTTTAGATCTTCAAGACCAATTTTTCCAATATAGAGATGCTTCATTTGTTCAATCGATGCGTTTTCAAAATACCTGTTTACAGCCAAAAAACCTTTAAAGTAAACCGTGTCGCGGGTAAAGGCAATTTTCTTATTGGTGTCGGCCAACCCTCGTTTCACTTTCAAGCATGTTCGCCACGCCGAGTCGTCGCTTAATCTATAACTATTTTTTAGATGGTGAAAAAGGTCCACGAACGACATCTCCTGTGCCAGGTAGGCACCAATAACTCTCAGAGGTGCCCAGTGCTCTTTTTCGCCAAGTGGTAAGTGAAGGCTGTGTTGGTTGTAGACAGCGAGCCCTTCTTCAGTTAGCAAATATCCCGTTGTACCTATCTCAAAGATCTTGTACTTCTGTAATTTTGCATTTTCTAAACGAAATGCGTGCGTGGCTATTTCATGCGCGATAACTGCTCGCAAACGATTTTCTGTAAATTCAACACCATCTTTGAGAAGAATCGAGCCATCGCGTGTCACCGATATATCGTTCACACGCCCAGCGACTATTTTAATTTTCCAATTGGTCAATTTGTTCTCAGCGAGAAACTGGGTGAGTTTCTTTACAATTTGTTTAAAACTGAGCTCCGCGCTCGTATCATTCTGCATAGGGTGTTCGTGTATATAGCGAACGGCTTGATCGTAAAGGGTGCGTGTGGCGGGTCCATACAATTTTTCCGAAGTACGTTGCAGGTTCGGTGAATCCAGTGATTCGAGGAGGTCAAGTTTCGTAAAAATCTCATTAATCTTTTTTTCAAACAGTGCATATAGCTGGTGCTGCTCGGCCTTGGGAATAGCCTTTAGATCACGACGGATCTGCTCGGCATTGATGCTAGAAGTATTATAGAGAAATCGCGGTGAACGAGTCGGTTCGCGCAAAAACGCTTTTCGTTCGTGCTCTAAATTAATCGGCCGCAAAAAACCAGCAATCGAAATTTTTTTCTCGATATCAAAAATCTTTTTGTCAATATTAGCGAGTATCTTTTCTTCGCGCTCGGAGTTGGATACGCTACGAACGTACGGTAGGTGCTTATTACGTGTGGTGTGTATCGTAAAACCCGACAAAAATTTACCGCCGACAATCGCTTTATAATTTTCTTTTGTTAGTCTCCCGAACGTGGCTGGAATGGTTAGTCGATGTCCGGCGAGTCGTATATCCACAAACTCCTTTTTCTGCACGATGTTCTTCAGACTGATGTCTAAAAGCACACCGTCAAAGTGAGGGTCAATTTTAGTCAAAACATGTTCATGTGATTGGTTCAGCAGTTCAATGTGTTCGTAGAGGCCGATAATTGCTGTATCTTTTTCCAAACCGACTGATTCGTGTGTGGCGTTGGAGCTAAACAGAGTACGGCACACCTCTACACCCTTCTCAGGGTTTGGCACTTTTAAATCAGTCACTTTTTTAAGTCTGGCACGCAAGGGCACCTGATTCGCTATTTGCACTGCCAACCCAGCTCGTGCGTTCAATTCCAAGATTTTGATACCTGTCGTGGTAAGTACCAAATCAACAGCGAGAAAACCAATTTGACTTACTTTCTGAGCGTTAGCGGCAGTAAGCAACAGCTCTTCCCACTGCGGAAGCTTAATGGTGTTCAAAGCTTCACCGTTCGTGAGTTTTCGAATAAATTTATTGTGGTGGACAGCGTAAGTTGCCGAACCAGATGCGATATCAATTCCGACACCAACTGCCCCGAGGTGCAAATTCGCTTTACCCTTTGATTCGTCGGTTGGAAGGCGGAGCATGGCGATGATCGGGACATAGTTAAAGACAATAACGCGAATATCCGGCAAACCACGCTCGGCATATGGTTTAAAAAATTCGTGCGCTATGAGACGTTCTTCAATAATGACTTGGTCGGACAAACCAGAAATGGCAAACTCACCGTCGAGTATAGAAGACATGTGTCGACTAATGTTTTTCCAATCATGTTCTTCGCCGTTAATATCGATAAAATGATCATTTCTTTTATCCACAAAAACCATTATACCTTCACCGCCATAACCACGGTTCGGTTTAACAACAAAATTGGTAGGAAGACTTTTTGGGTTGAAATGTTTTAGTTCGTTATAATTTTTGATAAGTGCGTAGACTTTTGCGGCTCCCAACCCACGTGACTGCAAGTAATTTTTAGTAAACATTTTATCATCCGCAAAGCTTTTGTTTGATTTCGTATTGTAGCGACTAATATAGAGTAAATTGCGAGCATTAATACCTAATACTCCACTAACTCGTTCAAAAAAAGAAGGTTTGTACTGCTGGGAAAGGGTCATAATTATTCTTGATGTTCGGTGAGCAGGCTTCTAAAACGCACATACTCGGACAGCCGTAAGCCGGTAAATTTACCAAGAACAAGCGTGCCCAGAATTGGAATTATAACGAGTTCGGGCCAAGATAGAATAAGGGAATTAACGCTATGCCATGCTATGAAGTAGTAGGATGCCGCCACAATCAAAAGCGTTCCCATTACTCCAAAAAGAGCCCCACGAATACCTTCTTCGCTTTGCGCTGCCATAAATTTTTCCGACACTGTCGACATAACAAGCATGGGGAAAATCGCCATAGAAAGAGGTACGGATGTCCCGTAGGCAAGTGCCAGCCAGATGACGATGAGAAATGACATGCTAATAAAAGACAAGTTGAGCGCTACTTTTGGCAGATATAAAAACTCAAATTTGTTGAGTATAAATTTGACGAGGTATCCGGTGACAACTGCGAAGAAAAACGTCACTGTGCCAAGCCCTATCCCAAGGATAAAAAATGATACGGCGATTATAACCGGAGTGTAAATGCCAAAGGTGCTTACGCCGATAACTTGCTTAGCGAAGGCTGCAATAAAGGTAAGAAAGGGAACAATGAGGATGATGTAAATAATGTTTGATGAAACGCCCTGCGAGACGAGCTCAGTTACAAAGTGAGATAAAATAAAAGCCTTCGATTTTTCTCCGCGTTGATCTATAACTCGATATTCAATGTTGCGGCTTTTAAGCGCGTCAACAACATGCGACGTGTCTTTGGTAAGAAAAAGGGGATTGATAGCCTCTTTGCGCGTGAGAAGAATATAGCTTGGGTTAACGATGTTAAAAGTCTGATACACTATATTCGATGTCGTTTCCATATCGCCGTCTGAAATGACTACAAATAATTTGCTACGAATAATATCTTTGGTTGCAGAGTCGAGATCTTTCCAGAACAAATTAAATGCCTGAAGACCTTGCTGTGATTGTGTGTAGAAAATAAGAACGTTAGAATCTTTGATGTAATCAAGGTTTTCCTTGATCTTTTGGACGAGCGCATCTTCGGTAAGCAGAGCTCCCTCTTTTTCGGCAATGGGAAGGAGCCTCAAGGCAACGCCGTTTTCAGCTGCTTGTGTGCTTAAATCTTCAATCTGTTCTTGTTGTTTTTGATCGAGGATAAGAAGGGCTTTGTTGTCGAAAATAAAAATATCTTTTTGGGCACTTGCACCAACGTCATTTTGGCGAATCGTTAGGGTCACTGTTTTTTTGCCTAGTGATGAAAATTGTTGTACAGCCTCTTTTCCGACTACTTTGGGACCAACACCAAAATCCCAAATGTATTCAACAGGCGCTGTTGTTGATACAACAGAGTTGGAAGCGTCAAAGATTGATTTTTTATTTACACGGATAAGTTCGTCGGAAGTAATTTTTGGTTCAGGAGGTGGGAGTATCTCGGTTGGAGGAGCTGTAGTACTTTCTTCGGCGTAAAGCAAATGTGTTGGCGCAAAGAGCAGAAGAGTGGATAGTGCGAAAAAAAGCAAGATACCAAAAAAATTACGCATAGTAAAATGATTACAAGGTACACTTCAACTATACCACACATCGACATCAAGAACAACGACCGTTGATTGACCAAACAGCTTTAAAACAGTACTATTACTCATAAAATGTTTGTTGCTTGTATCTACTTATGAAAAAATTAGCCATATATTTTTCTGATCCGGAACCAATGGGATATCCCTTTAATTCCAAGTATCCCTACTGGGAAATTTATCAAGATATTATTGGTCAAATTGAAGAGCACGACATAGAAGTGTATGTCGTAAGAGGTGTATCGTATCTGGGAAAGGGCGTTTTTTCTCATGGTTGGCGCGTAAAGAATAAGCACCTGGTGCTCGTGCCGAGCCCCATCACCGTAGACCTTATTTTTAATAGAGATGATAAAAATACGATTCCTGCTATTTACGATTGTCCAATCATTAACCACCCCAACCTTGATCGTCTGTGTGTCGATAAGGTGGCAACAGCAGAATTTTTTCCAGAATATTCACCAAAAACAAAAAGAGTTGACTCGTTCGATGAGTACGTCGCAACCGCAAAAGAGTGGATGCTGCAGGCAAACGATAAAGTTGTCTTGAAGAAAAATTTTTTGACTGAAGGTCGGGGAGTGCATATTATTTCGACGAGCGAAGTGGTAAAAGAACTTTATGAAACGTGGCGCGATGTTTTGGTGCAAGAGTTTATCGACAGCTCACTCGGCATCCCCGGTATCATTCGCGGTCTTCACGATATCCGCGTAACAACAATTAGCGGTACACCCGCGTATACTTTTGTGCGCGTTCCACCCGAAGGGTCGTTTATCGCAAATATTGCCCGCGGTGGGACTGAAATTCCTTTGACACTCGATAGAATCCCAAGGGAACTCCTAGAAATTGTTGGAGATGTACACAAAAAACTGGAGCGGTATAACCCCAGCATAGTTGCTTCTGATTTTGTCAATTCTAGAAATGGTTTTAAACTTATTGAGATGAATTCAAGGCCTGGTGTCTGTGATCCGGACTTGTCAGAACAAGACAGACGATTTAATGAAATGATTGTAGAGATGCTTGTGAGTATTCTTACACCGTTTACATCATAGATACCTCACTACCATGAAATTTACCCACACAATGCTAAACCCAGGGGATACACTCCCAGCACCGAACGAAGTCAGTGCTGTTTTCTTGGTTGCGCTCCAGAAGGAACACATTGTCACCATTCATAATCATCGAGGTTGGGATCTGCCGGCCGGACACCGGGAGGAAGGAGAAGGGCTCTTGCAAACGCTGGCTCGAGAGGTTCGAGAAGAGGCGTCGATGGTTTTTACCAATGCAATTCCTTTTGTCGTTGTCACGTCTGACAGCGAAAACCTCAAGTACAAAGGAAAATACATGGTTGGATTTGTTACGAAGGAATTTACTTTGAATGAATTTGTCCCCGCTCCCGATTCCACAGAGCGAAAAAAAATGTCAATAAATGAGTTTGTATCGCTCTATGAGGGTGACAAAGCGTTTATGAAAATGATAATCGAGGCGGCTCAAAGAAAGTTTGAAAATAGTTTTACCTAGCTTGGGTCGAATTCTTCCTTCTTCAGAAGATAAACAAAATACCCAATTGAGTGGGTATTTTGTTTGGCTTGGGCTAGTAGAGGAAGTGACAAACCTTATCTTGCAAGGAACCACGCACATCACGCATTTTTAAGGCACAACTGTTTGGCAATATTGGCCGGTGAACTTACTTGGACAAGAACATTCATATTCACCATAGGCGCCACCCCAAGGTGGTCGCATCATAACACCGTGGTTGGCGCAGAAATTACCATCGGGGTCGTGCTGTGTAAGGTTTAACGTAATAGTGAAGGTTGTTGAAGCGGCGTTGTAGTTGTCCGTCGCAGCCTGGTACAGTGTGGCAGTTGTGCTAAACGGTCCAGGAGTTAACAAATTGAATAAGTCAAATGCAAGGGACCCAAAATAAAAAGGAGCATCGATAACAGGGTACCCTGGGATATGGAAAACTGCATTGGTAGTTGTAACTACAACATCGCTGTTTGAAGCAACAAGCGCAGTGAATACACCAGGACTTTTCGAAGTCGGCAAATTCAGGACCAACGCTTTTGAATCTGGCGAACAGTCTGGTAGCGGAGTGTCAAAGTCTTCAAAACACAGACCAGAGTAATCGGCGCTATCAAAAGTAAAATTACTCAATGCCGATATAGCTGGATCAGCCTTGGCAACCGTGAGAAGCGTGCTCGTCGAAGATGCGGCATAGAGACTGCTGGCGGCTTGCATAGCGCTTATCGTAGAAGTTCCCGCCCCCACAATAGTGATCATTGTTCCACTGACAACAGCAACAGATGAGTTACTACTCGTGTAGGTTAGGGTTCCGTCGCTGGTCGTGGTAGCCGTAATAGTAAATGGACTGTCGCCATAGGTTTTGTTAAGTGCGGCCAGTGTTATAGTCGGAACAATGAGACTGACAACGTTCGGTTCAGGAGCATTGCCACTTGTCAATGGAATCAGAAAAGGGTCGCGAGATGGATCGGTGGTGCACATGACTTTGATATCGGTCACATCCCATGCGCCCATGATCCCCGTACCCTTCGAAACATAGCAGTACTGGCGACTAAACAACTGTGACGTAGCTGTAACTAAATATACGCTTCCGGGCTTTATCTTCTGCGAAAAGATAAATTGAGCGTTATCACTCTGTTTAACAATAATCGTATCACCGAGATTGTTCTGCAGTGTCACCGGCGTACGTACACCTGTTATCTCACCGCTGATCGTGTGGCCCTCGCTAAATGGCCGGTTATTAACCGAGGCTGTTGGGATACGTACCTCCCCATTTTCAGCGAAGGATGCGTTCACAAACGCGCGAGTATTGCTATAGAAGTTACCCGTCCCTTTTTTTATATTAAGCGAAGATAGGATATCTTCCGCGTGAAGTTCTTGAAAGTGGATCAAAGCCGCTTTCGTGCTTTGCCCAAAATAAGTCGTTTCATTTCCCGGTGAACCAGCACCGCGAAGTGCTACTGGTGCGCCGTGTGCATTAAGGTATTGCTGCAGGTGCTGAACATCAGAGCCTTGCGACCCAGCACGAAGATCGTGAGAAAAAGAGTATCGTGACGTATCAGCTGCCTGCGTCGAGAGTGCAACTGCACACCCGCACAAGAAAACGAAATAAAATAAAACAAAAATACGATACATAGTGTTTCTAACTATTATGATACCAAAAAAGAGGTTGGGTGACAATCTCTTTTTAAGTAAAATTTGAGCTTGATTGATTGGCTCCCCAGACTGGACGTATTCAGAACTGTAGATTGGAATGATCTAATTTCACAAATGCAGTTACTACCACTGCAACAAATGGCGTTTGCCTAGATAAATGAGTTCATTTACAAAAAACTGGCGGCTAGAACAAGAGCTATTTCTTAACGTCTCTTTTTAGGAGCACGTTGAGAAAAGGCGCTACCTGCAACTGCCTTCACAGTTTTGGTAGCACGTGAACGTAAAAGCTTGGAAGCAATACGAGCCACTCTCTTACTTGTTTTTCTATTTTTCATAGAAATCAAATTAAGGGATGAATAATTAGAAACGTTCGACTTTAGTCCGTTCCAAGACAGGAACCATGCAGTCCCTATCGGGAACGACTAAAGTGAAGTAACTATATTAAAAAGCCCAGAGCAATGCCGCCAGTTTATTGTAAAGGACAGCGTCTTAACGCCAAATTTTTAAATCCTTCAAAATTATCGGTACAATTTGGTAGACAAACTCCCCAGCTAAACCAGATAATAAAATACTCAAAATCGGATCTTCTACAAAGTTTTTGATTAAAAAATATAAAGGTATATATAATAGGCGCCAAGCTATTTTGCCAGCATTGATCCGTGCCTTTCTGCTATAGATAGTTTGCCTATATTTACTTCGATACATAAAACATCTTTTTGTCTTGATTTTTTATCATATTCTGCTATTCTTTACAATAGTTTACTTTGTAAGGTGGCAGTATGAATTTAAAGTTGCCAAAAAGCACGAAGAAGAAAATAGTTAATAACATCAAACTCATTTACCTAAATGAGAAGTTAAAGAGGCTTATACCAGAGGTGCGAAAAAGTCTTGATATTCCAGATAATTTTTATTCCCACTTCTTCCCTCAAGATAACAAAATTTTTTTAGAAAAATTAGACGGTGTTTATGAGCTGATTGGCAATTTGATTGGTAGATGGTCAGAAGATAAGCAAGGTATATCAACTGAAATTTTTGATAAAATCGACGCATACGCCTCAAACGATGAACAGAAACTGTCCTCTTTGGCTCGAGAATGTAAAATAAATCCAATTTTGTGGGGCGAAATTGTAATGGGTAGAATAGTCGGTGTTCCATTAAGCGCAATGCTTATAATGTCAGATCAATTCGCAGTACACTATTTACCTATTATTGGCGGCCAAGAAAGCGGCTTAATACCAATTCATTTAAACGAACTAACAACTTTAGACGATATTAAAGCTATTTGGCCTTTAATTTTAAAGACACAGAATGAAATTGGAAAGGCTAACAAGTACAAATATGCTAAAAGAGAGTTTTCTCAAATTGAGCGCAATCAACGTGCTACAGAGTTACGAAAAGAGGGGCTAACTTATAGCCAAATTCATAAACAATTACTAAAAGAAGGTTTTGACAGTCCGGGTTACGATTATGTCAGTAAGATGCTGAAAGGATACAAAAATGTTAAAGGTGGAAATTAAAAAAGCTGATTATAATTCCAGGAAAAATTAAGCCCTGAATACAATTCCTTTCAGTGAAGTATATAAAAATATAGACTGCAGATATTACGATCTGCAGTTTTTATTTTGTGCAAGAAAAAATAAAAGACAACCGAGACGCCGTTTTTGACGATCACGAAGCCCTAAGCAATTTAGTGGATTTTTACGATTTGTTGCTGAAAATAGATAAGCGAACTAACCCACAAATGTATACTAATAACAGCCAAAAATATGATTGATACCATTATACTCAACATACCAAAAGAAAGCGCAACAATACTGGATGATAAGACCTATGACGTTCAGCCGTGGTTTTTGCAAGCTAGGACTAACATTTATGAAAAGTACATAAAAAACCCTACTTCAAAAAATCTAAAAAGCGGCTTGTACTTTCCACGTCTAACGGGCTTTAAGCGACGCAATGGCAAACTTGAATGGGAAGCGGTTATTAAGATTGAATTTTCGGTTGCAAAACTTATTTACCTAAACAATCTTGATGAGCTAGAAGACCGTCAGTTTACTGAAGTGATAAAGACCTTACAGAGTAGGCTTAAACAAATGGGTGTTGTAGTGCCTTACGACACGCTAACCAGTGCCAAAGTTACAACGGTTCATTACTCAAAGAATATTGAACTGACAGGTGGCCACACTGCTCAATATGTGATAAATGAGCTTAACAAAATTAACTTGAATAAACGCTTTGACTTAACCAAGGCACGCTATATGAATGACGGGGAAAGTTTGACGGCCTTTAGCATTACAAACTCACTTGTTATTTATGATAAGATTGCTGACTTAAAAAAAGATAATAAAAGAGCGACAGACAAAGACCAGACGCCGTATCAACTAAGCCTGTTTGAGCAACTAAAAAAGAGCAAGGAAATTGTGAGACTAGAAGTAAGGCTGTGCAAAAGACAAAAAATACAATCACTATTCAAAAGGCTCAATTTCAACGACACACTAACTTTCAAAGAGGTTTTTTCAACCGAAAAAAGTAAGGCGGTTGTACTAGATTATTGGCAAAGAATGGTAGAGGGTAGCGGCTTAATCTTATTTACACATTCAAACACTTCAAAGGATTTGCTTAAACAAATTTATATAGCCCGCCCCAATACTAAGTCTAAGCTTGCCATTTACCTTATAGGCCTACTGTGCCTTGCCCGTGAGGGTAATGGGTTACGGGAGCTAAGGAGTATTTTGGCAAAAAGTAATAACTCACGGACGTGGTATAGAACAGTTAAGGACTTAAAACACCTTTCGGACGATCTCGACAAGTTAAAACCTCGTGATTGGTTTAAGCAAATAAAAACAGGCATTTCTAACTATAAACCTATACACATTGCTGTGTAAACAAAAGTAAAGTATAATATAACTACTAAAATATATGAACACACGCAACAAAGAGTTCCACACAGCCAAAGAGTTGGCTGATAAATTAAAGGTAAACATAATGACGATCTACCGTTATATTAAGGCGGGTAAACTTAAGGCATACAAAATAGGCAAAGAATTTAGGGTTGAAAAAAACGACTTTGAAAAATTTTTAGAAGCTGCAAAACACTAATTATGGCAAAGAAAGGATCTAATTGGAAAGTGTGGCTAACTGCAAGTTTGGTTGTTTTTGTCATTTGGTTTATTTCTACCTATCCTGATTACTCGGGTTTGCTGTTTTTTCTTGCAATCTTTACTTGGGTAATTAAAGACAAACTTAAAACAAAGAAAAAAGAGAGGGAAAAACAGCTGCAGGAACATTTTAGAATTTTTATTCCCAACACACTAGAAAGAGACCAGAAG
>CAYTPE010000009.1:8035-24978 GCA_964439885.1 uncultured Gammaproteobacteria bacterium | reverse complement strand
GCTTTGGACTCTGGTGCTTTATCCAAATCATCAACACCTTTCTTCTGCGCGGTTTGACCGTGCGCAGTTAATACTGCCAAGATGGCGGCAGTGGTGGTGGTTTTACCATGGTCAACGTGACCAATGGTACCAATGTTTACGTGTGGCTTAGAGCGTACAAACTCGGCCATAAAATTAGTACTTGGCGGCACTGGCCTGAGTGGTCAGGCGCAGATTTTTATCCAACCGCGAGTGATTTTAAAATTATAAAAATGTATGCTTGTCCCAATGTAAAAGACAAGCGTAGTGATTATAGCAAATCCCTAGAATATTGCAAGGGGTACCATGAGCTTAAATTGTGGACAAATTAGTCTGTAAAGTCCGTAAAGTTAAGACTTTTGACTTTAAGGGCTTTATGGACTTTCAACTTTATGGACTATTTCTAGCTATTCGACTGGCTCAAGGTAAAACTTTTCTTCTTCTTCATCGTGTGGCAAATCGTCTAATTTTTCTTCTGATTCGATGGCTGACGCGGCGTTGCCCTGCGCCCACCCTTCGGAAAATTGAAGTCTTTCCGGAGGGATAGAGAAGTTATTTTTTGGCTTATCTTGGCCAAAATATTGCTGTTCTGGCTCAATTTCGGTTTCTGCTTCAGCGCTAAATTCATTGTCGAAGCTCATCGGCTCTTCAATGGTGCTTGTGGAATCTGTTTGGTCGGCAGAGGCTAAAGTATCTACTTCTTCTCCTGTGTGCATATCGCCAGCAAAGAAATCGTCTGCCGGCGGCATGTCGAACGGTTCGTCAAAAACACCGACCATTTTTTCGTAGTTATCGAGCGGCAGCATAACTACCACCTCTTCGGTTTCCTGGTCGAGTACAATGGCTTTGTCGTTGGTATGAGAAATAAGTCGAACGACACGGTTGAGCTGGGAGTTTTTCATATACGGATTACACTGATTATGCGTTGGATTACGCGGATTGTGATTGTTGTGAAGAGTACCAATTTATGTTGGCTATGTCAATTGTAAAAAACACCAAATAAAACGCAATCTCGCCAAGCGGCAAGATTGCGTATAATGAGGTTCAAAATTAGAATATGTAGAAGTGGGGCGGCGCCGTGCCCGCCGCCCTTTTTGTTGCGGAATCCCTCCCCTTCGGATCATCCCAGGCTTTCGCCCGGGGCGCAGCGCGATCACGGGTCGCGCCACTGGAGGCGGGCGGCTAGTTCTTGCCGCCCTTCTTGATGGTGGGGGACTTCACCCCCGAGTTCGGGTTCCCTCGGGAACCCGGATTCTCGATGGCCGGCCGGCCACCACCCTTGGGGGGAGTCCCCCCCGCCCACTGGATCTGAGCGTCCATGGACACCTCCTTGCGCGGAGCCTCTTCCGCGCATGGGAAACAGAATAATGTAAGTAAATAATAAAGTCAACAAAAAAGCACCCGCTCATCAACAACAAAAGAGTGCTATTTAACGCTCTACCGGCACGCCTGCGCGGGAATGACAAATAGTGAGCAAATTATTAAAAAAAATTTTTGTATAATATATAGAAACAAAAAATCAACCATTGCTGGTTGATGATCGCTCTTAAATAAATTTATTTTCTGTTGCCAGGGAACCCTTCTCGCAGACGTGTATGGATGGCGACGTCAATAATTCTTCGGACGTCGGAGTCACTATTATTTAACTCTTTGACAACCCCTGCCGGTGTTTTGGCGTTGCTCTCGGCAATTATCGGCCGATCGCTCCCCGGATACTCCACCACAACAGAAAAACAAAATTTTCCTTTTGTTGTTTTGACGGCATCTATGTGGTATGGAAATTTGATGCCGTAGACCTCGATTTCACCATACTGTAATGACGCTACCATACTGCATAAGTAAATCATATTTTTTTTCGCCCGTCAAAAAAATATTAAAAAACATCTTGCGTCGCAAGATGTTTTACAAGGTGGTAGTAGGGCGACGCCGCGGATCGCCCAACCCCTCCCCTTTGAGGGATATAAAGCATAAGTTACCCCTCGACCCCTCGCCGAAGGCGCCCCCCCCCTGGGGCCGCGACTTTATGCGCCTCATGTCAGTGAGGCGCATTTACTCGTTGAAACAGCACATAAGAAGTACTTGCGTGCCGTTTACACCAAACCACACTGCCGTGTTGGGTCGCCATCGACTGCTTTACAGCAGGCGACGCGTTCTCCACAGCCGAGCCCTGGCTCTTGGCACTAGGCTCCTTGGCACTGGCACGGCTTATGGCCCGCGCGAACGCGAGCAAGCTCCTGTCAGTGTCGCAGCTCTGGTGCAGCATGGTCTGCGCCCGAGTGTGGGCGCGAGTGGTTTTAGAATACAAAATTATTTCGACAATGACAACCATACGTTATTCACAAAAAAATATCCCACGTGTCCGTAGGATATTTTTTTAGATTTTTATTGACTACTCTTTAATTCTTTTCCTGCCTGAGCAGGCAGGCTCTTTTTTATTTCTGTTTACCGGCAATAATATTAGCCGCGACATTGCTTGGCACATCAGAGTAGTGGTCGAATTCCATTGAGAAGCTGGCGCGACCCTGACTCATAGAGCGCAATGCTGTGGCATAGCCGAACATGCTAGCGAGTGGTACCATAGCCTTCACCACTTTCATCTGACCGCGATCGGTCATTTCCTGAATCTGGCCACGTTTGGCGTTGAGGTCACCGATCACATCGCCCATGAAATTTTCTGGGGTCACGACTTCCACGCGCATGATGGGTTCCATGATCACTGGAGAAGCTTTTTTACAACCATCTTGAAAGGCGTACGAAGCGGCCATCTTGAAGGCAACTTCCGATGAGTCTACTTCGTGGTAGCTACCATCGTAACACGTCACTTTGACATCGACGACTGGGTAACCGGCTTGGATACCACGAGTGAGTGATTCTTTCACGCCTTTTTCTACAGCTGGGATAAATTCACGAGGAATCACACCGCCTTTAACTTCATCCACGAACTCAAACCCTTTGCCTGCTTCCTGGGGTTCCACGCGCAACCAGCAGTGACCATACTGACCCTTACCACCAGACTGCTTGATATATTTACCTTCAGCCTCGGCGGATTTACGAATAGTTTCTTTGTAGGCTACCTGCGGGGCACCCACGTTTACTTCTACTTTAAATTCGCGCTTCATGCGATCCACGATGATATCGAGGTGGAGTTCGCCCATACCCGAGATAATAGTCTGGAGCGTTTCTTCGTCGGTCTTAACTTTGAGTGTTGGATCTTCTTCCATGAGCTTCTGGAGAGCCAGACCAATTTTTTCTTGGTCGGCCTTCGTCTTTGGCTCGATAGCCATGGAAATAACCGGCTCAGCAAAGGTTGGTGGCATGAGTACAATTGGCTTGTTCTCATCGCAGAGCGTGTCACCGGTTTTGACGTCTTTAAGACCGATAGCGGCGGCAATTTCACCGGCGTATACTTCCGTCACGTCTTCCCGGTTGTTGGCGTGCATACGCACGATACGACCAAGGCGTTCTTTGGTGCCTTTGGTGGAGTTGTACACATAGCTACCAGCGGAAACCGTACCCGAATACACGCGGAAGAAAATAAGTTTACCCACGAACGGATCGGTGGCAATCTTGAAGGCGAGAGCACTGAACGGTTCGGAGTCGGACACGTGGCGAATCTCTTCGGCTTCGGTGTCTGGGTTGGTACCTTTGATACCTGGCACATCAGTTGGGGCTGGCAAATATTCCACTACCGCGTCGAGCATGAGCTGCACACCGATATTGCCCAGCGCACTGCCGCAGAGCACCGGATAAATGCGACCGGACACGACCATGGAGCGAATTGCTTTTTTAATTTCTTCGATCGTGAACGGTTGTTCGTTCAAATATTTATTCATCATGTCATCACTTGCTTCGGCCACCTTTTCCATCAGTTTGGCTCGGTGCTCGTCAACGAGGGATTTCATGTCCTCTGGGATAGGGATTTCGATGATATTTTGACCCTTGTCACCTTCGAACTTGAAGGCTTTCTGTTCAATAATATCAACGATACCGGAGAACGTACTGTCGGCACCAATCGGAAGCTGCACGGCGCGAGCATCTTTGGAAAGACGTTCCAAAATAGAAGAAAGGCTCATGTAAAAATCAGCGCCGAGTTTGTCCATTTTGTTGACGAAGGCAATACGAGGCACATTGTACTTGTCGGCCTGGTGCCACACCGTTTCGGACTGTGGCTCGACACCCTGGGAACCATCGAACACTGCCACCGCGCCGTCGAGCACGCGCAATGAGCGCTCTACTTCTACGGTAAAGTCGACGTGGCCGGGAGTATCGATGATGTTGATGCGATGACCTTTCCAGAAACAGGTGGTAGCGGCGGAAGTGATAGTGATACCACGTTCACGCTCTTGCTCCATCCAGTCCATGGTAGCTTCACCTTCGTGCACTTCACCGATTTTGTGCTTCTTACCGGTGTAGAAAAGTATGCGCTCGGTGGTGGTGGTTTTACCGGCATCGATGTGCGCCATGATACCGATATTTCGGGTTTTTTCTAAGGAATACTCGCGGGGCATAATAATAATTTTAATTGTCATCCCGAGGGCTACACCCGAGGGATCTCTGTCTTGTTCACGAATTGACGGACAGAGATTTCTCACCCCTGCGACGAGGTTCGAAATGACAGTGAAGATATTAACTTACGAACCGAGCGAAGTGCGCAAAGGCCTTGTTGGCTTCGGCCATGCGGTGTACATCGTCGCGTTTCTTGATAGCGTCACCGAGACCCTGGCTGGATTCGAAAATCACGGTCGCGAGTTTCTGAGCCATTGGTTTACCTTTTTTGGCACGAGCCGCGCCAATCACCCAACGCGATGCGAGGGCATACTGACGTTCACCACGAACCGGAAGTGGCACTTGATAGTTAGCACCACCCACACGGCGACTGCGGACTTCGAGCTGTGGCATGAGGTTGCGCATCGCTTCTTCGAAGACTTTGACCGGATCTTTTTTGGATTCAGTTTTGATGATGTCGAGCGCGTCGTAGACGATACCCTGCGCGACGGACTTTTTGCCGCGCTCCATCACATAATTGATAAATTTAGCGAGCTGTACATTGCCGTATTTTGGATCTGGTGTAATCTCGCGTTTCTTGGCTGCTTTTCCACGCATAATAGTATGATTATAAGTTCAAAGCCAACAGTTCTTAGCCAATAGTTTGGGCCAATTGCCTATGCACTATTGGCTACTGGCTATGAACTAAATTATTTCTTCGCTTCCTTCGGACGTTTGTTGCCGTAGAGAGAGCGGCCGCGTCGACGATTCGCGACACCTTGCGTATCATAAATACCGCGTACGATATGGTAGCGGACACCTGGCAAGTCTTTCACACGACCACCGCGAATAAGCACGATGGAGTGCTCCTGGAGGTTGTGACCTTCACCCGGGATATAGGCGATAACTTCGGTACCGTTGGAAAGACGAACTTTCGCAACTTTACGCAAAGCGGAGTTTGGTTTTTTTGGAGTGGTGGTATACACCTTGGTGCAGACGCCGCGTTTGAAACTAGAACCCTTGGGGTAGATAGTAGTGCGACGGTGCAAATTGTCTACCGTAAACTGCAAAGCCGGAGTCTTCGTCTTGCGAAGGTTGGGCTTACGCGGTTTGCGGATAAGCTGGTTGAGTGTTGGCATATGAATTTTCCTTTCGAAAGGAGAATTCACTTCTGAGCGACTCGCCGTGGCGAGGAGAGAAGAAGATTCCTTAGGAAAGGTTTTTTATAAATAAAAAGACTGAACTATAGTTGCTCAGCCACGAGTTTCTTCCCGCTTACTCTGCGGGTCCGCCTTTGGCGGATAGTTCCGTTCTGCTTAGAATTATACTGAATGACGGGGGTTTTGTCAATAGTGTAGCCAAAACAAAAAAACCGTGCTCGCGGCACAGTCCTCATCGTCAAAATATACTATTCCCTTTGCTAAACACTACAAGAATAATGTGTACCAAAGGACAGCCGGGCGCTCACGCGCGCCCGGGCAAAAGAAGAGGGGGGTTAGCGGTTGACTGCCGGCGGAGCCGGCGGTGAAGGCGGAGCGGCTGGCTGGCTGGCCAGCTGCTCGCGGATGATGTACAGCGCGGCCTGCCGCGCTGCCAGTTTGCACCATCGCGCCATGCTTTTTCACCTCCTTCCCTTTCTTTTTTCGAACCATTTCCCGCCCGGGATCCGGGCGGGTAAAACGAAGAAGAAATATAATGAAACACCCGTGTTTATATGCAGGTATGCGCCAAAGGCGCACACCTATGGGTACTCTATATATTCCCTCTTCGGCAAAATGGCATCGAAGGGTTAAAGAACTAGATAATATATAATCACTTTTGAACCAAAAAGTCAAGCTTTTATCCACTGCTTTGATAAGCGACTAACTACCTAATTCTTCGCTCAAACGATACTTATTAATAAAATCATCAAGCACACGCTTTTCATCATGAATATTAAGCTGCGCGAGATCGGCCACAAACCCTTTGCCAAAAATGCGGGCGAGGTGTGCCTTAAAGCTGGGACTCTCAAAATCTGTTCCGTGAAAAAGATCACGCAACAAACCATGCCATACGGTGCGTTTATCGACTCCAGCATCCTTCGCCAAACGAGCTGTCACTCCATCCAAGATCTCCTGTTCTTTTTTATAAACGCCAAACTTGCTCAATGCGTCTTGCTCCGGTTCTGTAAGTGGTTCGTGGGTCCGTTTAAAATACTCCGAGACAATTTCATGTGTCAGACGCATTATTACCGCTTCATTCAATGCCTGACCTCTTACTTCGTATGTGGCTACCCGCTCTGTAAGATACCCATTTCTCTTTCGTATCTCTCGCAGATCGCGAGTATCACTACTGCCTTCTGTAAACTCCCGTAAACCTTCGATTTCGCCTTTGGCAAAGCCGTGAATTAATTCATGTGCGGTAACAACTACAGCAATGATCTCTTCGGCACGGGTTGGCCCGATGCTTGAAATTTCTGTTAGCAGCCTCCGATATTCCGCTACCTCATTCGCTGTATACACATTGTTTATATACACAATGTTGTCTTCTAAATCGAAAAATGCCGTCGGTGATGAGAAATTTATACTATGATAAAGAATGCGATCAAAAATCGCGGTGTTCATTTCTTCTTTTTTAAGACCAGCCCTCCCTGCAATCGTCTCAAGAATATCTTGGATTAAGCTCAGCGAAACTCCATCTAAGTACTCTTTCAAAATACAGCCGTCCTCCAGTCGTTTATGGTAGCCCTTATCGAGTGCTTGGCGCATGGCGTTTTCTTCGTGGGCAGCCACCCATGCCGGATCTTCGGTAATCCGACTTTTTGTATCACGTGATGGCGCAGGTGTTTTTATAAATTCTCGTGCTTTGGGCATATGTTTGTTTATAGCACAGCCGCACATCTAAAGCAACGTAGGGATCGTCACATGCATAATAATAAAGATGTATATGTACGCGGCTAAGAAAAACCAGGGTACGACTTCTTGTAACACGCGCACCAGTATATTGGCAGGGCTGCCGAACGCCAAAAGCGATTCGGGCAGATCGGTTTCTATTTCTTTAATTTCGTTATACATAGTATGGAAACGGCGGCGCAAATGCCAGGAATAGACGGCAAACCCACAGCTGAGTACACTGCCCATCACGGCAAACGGGATATCAAGCCATGAAATTTTTATGAATACCTCGGCGCCGAGCGCAATAACCGTGGAAACCATTAGAAACCCGTTCACAAAAATAAACAGCGTAAGCGTGAGATGCTCTTTGGATTGCAGACGGGTGATGGTGTCCGTATACAGCTTATATTGGTAAAACAATCGCTCACGCCACTTGCTCCCGTATTGTTGTGTATAGGCAATAGCCGACATAGCTTAAAATTATTTATATCGCAAAGCTTCGAGCGGATCCATTTTTGACGCTCGCATGGAAGGAAACACGCCTGATAAGAAACCAATAACGACTGAAATAAGAATAACTGCAATGATGAACCATTCCGGATACGCGAAAAGATTGGCAGCCGAACCGCCAAAATGGCGCGCCAAATTGTTGATACCAAAATTAAACAATTGTCCGGTAGCATACCCGAGCAGTATACCCGTGACACCACCGAGAAAACCTAAAATAACTGATTCGGTAAGAAACATACTCCGAATAGCGCCTTCACTCGCTCCGAGCGAACGCATAATACCAATCTCATTCGTGCGCTCAAGCAGCGTTACCGTCATCGTGTTGAACATGCCAATGGCAGACACGACCAGAGCCACAGCGCCAAACAAACCAAGCACAACTTGAAATACTCGAAAAATTTTATTCGCCTGATCAATAGTTTCCTGTAAAGACGCTACCTGATAACCACGTTCGATCACGTGGTCTTTTACCGATGGCAGACTTTTTCCATCACTCACCTTGAGCTCCACCTGATCGTAGTGATCCACCGTCACATAGGGCCGGAGCTCGGTGAGCGGCACATACACATAGCTATCTTGTGGATCATCGACAATTCCTATAATGGTATATGGTTCAGGAATGTCCACGGCCACCTGTTCACCGCTCGTACTTGATGGGCTGCTTGTAAACACCCGCAAGCTCAATTGCTTACCAATCACCATGGATGGATCGGACACACCGAGCAATCGCAACACCGCTTCGGACAAAAGCGCCTTGTGTCCTTCGCCTGTTTTGTACAGTTCACCTTGTGAAGGCGCTACACCGGCATACGCAAAATAATTTGCGTCGGCCGCCTTCACATCTATCGATCCGTTAATATCGCCGAAGAGCGCATGGCCTTTTAACGTCGTGAGTGCGGCTGTATCCACCACATGGTCAAGGCGCGAGAGTTCGTCGAGTTTTGGACCATTCAATGTAATAAGATCGCTTGACGGCGTAACCGTGAGACTGAGCAGTGCCTGGCTAAACACGATCCTTTCCAAAATAATTTTCTGCAGGCCATACCCCAGTGAAACCAAAAAAATCACTGTGCTGATACCCACACTGATACCTAAAATAGTCAGCCACGTACGCGCTGGGCGCGTACGAAACATGCGCGTTGATAGTCGTACTATATCCAGTACCTTCATACAACATCTTTTCGTCTAATTCTCATGTCATTATTTTGAACTTTGTGCCAATACCAGCTCAAGTCGATCGCTCAAACGCTCGGCGGTGGTAGCGTGCAAACCGATCCCTTTTTCAGAAACAGGCTTCTCAAGGGTGGTTACAAAATCCACCAAACTCATACGATCCACGATGCGCTCCGCCACCAGCTCTTTCAAACGAGTTTGTTGCTCGCCGCTCAAGTTGCCGCGATAATCCTCGACAATAAATTGCGCCAAATGCTCCGCCACCTGTTGGCGCTTGGTTTCGGAAAATTTTTCACTGCGTGTTGCCTTGTACTCGCTTACCAGCCTGAGCAACTCCCGCACTCGCATGGTATAGCGCAAGGCCGTGGGGCGATACAAGCCAACACCACCGTCGCTGTATGGTGTGTGCAAATGCTCGTAGAATTCTTGTTCACTCGCTTTTCCTGATAGCATCAGCTCCATCGCTTGTTCCAAGCGCTGGATTTGCCCTGCCGCGCATTCCTCCAGCAAATAGTTGGTAACACTCCATGCTTTGAGTTCGTCGGCCGATAAATTGGGATGCACATGGGCCAACTTTTCGAGTTCGCCAGTTGTTTCGGATTCGGTGGAGTAGTGACGTTGTAGTTGTTTGCCTGCTTTTGGGTTGACCACCATTCGATCAATGTGGCCATATTTAAAGAAGTACACTCGATCGGCGAATCGTAAATAGCTCGGATCGTGCGTAACGAGAATAACCGTTTTTTTATCATGCTCATTAATCTCTTTGAGGGTTTCCATCACCACCTCGGCCGACTGGCTGTCGAGATTACCCACTGGTTCATCCGCCAAAATTACTTCTGGATCGTTGATGAGCGCACGACAAATAGCCACGCGCTGCTGCTGCCCACCAGAGAGTGTGCCTGGCAACACATGCGCCTTCGAATCGATACCAAACCGTTTCAGAAGTTCCAATGCTTTTTTGTACCGTTCTTTTCGCTCACCTTGTTTTACAAACATTTGGGGCAGCGCCACGTTATCGATGACATTGAGCGAATAAATCAGATTAAAATTTTGGAAAACGATACCAAAAAAATCCGTGAGTGTGGCGTTTTTTTCCGCTTTTGTAAGCGTGCTTGTGTCACGCTCGCCGATGAACACTTTACCACCGCTCGGATGCTGTAAACCAAGAATGGTGTAGAGGAGCGTGGACTTGCCACAACCCGACGGACCAAAAAAAATCGTGTATTCTTCTTTATAGATATCCACCGAAATACTATCGAGTGCCAAAAATTCGTTATCCTTACCTGGATTGTACACTACTTTGACATCTTGAGTGTGAATGAGTACGTCCGACATACGCTATAGTCCAACTTGTTTCGTCCAACCGAACACCTGATCGAAATTTTTTACCATAATATCAATAATAGTTTGCTTTTGCTGTGGGGTCAGGATAGTGAATTTATCGGAAGTGGCCACATTCCCAGACATATCGGTGGAAACTACCCAATAGGTATACACTGCTCCGGGTTTGAAGGCAGTGAGCACCACCACATGTTTGGTGGTGGGGAGCGGGTCGAGCGCGGTGCCCTGCACCGTGGTGCTGCTCGTGCCGCTACCCTCTTTAAAGAACACCTGCCCACCCGATGGTTCGTCGGTATCCCAACTGACGATTGTTTGTACTTTGGAATTACTGCCGGGGAACAAACTTGATTCGGCGTTTACTTTACCGATAACCGGAGGAGCGGTGTCGATGGAGGTATAGAAGCGGAGCGGCTTACTTTCCACCTGGTTGCCTTGTTCATCTGCTGCTTTTACCACCGCACTATAATTTTGACCCGATTGTAAATTTTTGATGGTAATGGCGTGGTTCATGACAAGTGATGTATCGCCCTGGGTTAATTTCTCCGTGCTGCTGGATGTACGGTACTCGACTGTAGCGTTGGTTGGTACATTTGTATGCCAGGTAATTGTAACGGACCCATCGGCGGGTGCTGCCACAAGTTCCGAAATGATCGGCGGATTGGAATTGGTGAGGAAGGTACGATCGGTGCTGCGAGATTCCGGGCCGATCAAGCCCTTGGATACAACTTGGAAATGATACATTGTTCCGGGTGGCAGATCAGAGAGTACCACTTCGTGTGTGGTAGACAAATCACCCGGAGTTACTGCCGCATTCGTGTAGGGGTGGCTTTTGTCAGTGTTGTATTCGATCTCTTTGGCAAAGAGTACTTGGCTCGTTGATTTTTTGTCCGTAGACCATCGGATAATTGCGGTCGTGCCTTTGATCTCCACCTGCGGCTGTGGGCCCACAATGGCTGGCGCCTCGACAATTCGATCGGCCATTTCGGAAATCAGTTTAACAAATGTATCTTCGGAGACGGTACTTAAATACGGGTTGGTCGCAAGGGACAATAATATTTTATTGATTGTTTCCTTCGAAGCAGTGGCGACTTCACTTTCGAGCTGCTTTTGTTTAATTTCATCAGGAGTCAGATCCGATATTGTGTTTGGCGAAGATGAAGATACGTTAAGCACGCTATTGTCTTCATTGAGCGTGGCAAAATATTGATCAGCAGACTCCGATAATGCCCCCGATTGGCTCTCCGAGGCAACAATAAAGTGATAAAACACTCCCGGCAGCAGATTACTGAGTGATACTTCGTGCATTGTTTCTCGCTTAAAATAATTTCCTGCTAGTGTGTTGTAGAGGGTGGAAAGACCGTAGCGAACAAGCGACGTCCCGGAGATATCGGTTTGCCAACTGATGGTGGCACTGTTTTGGGTGACATTGCTCACTAATATATTTTTTATTTGGGGTTGCGAACTGTTGCTGTTGTTGGATGATACATAGTAATATCCTGAATCCTGGATAATAATTTGAGATTCTTTTGATGTAGTGAAAGCAAAGCTCTCCCCTGCGTTATCGTCGGTTGTGGCGTTACCCGACAAATCGGTGGAGGCAACTTTAAAATAATATTTTGTTTCGGGAGTAAGGTCGGTTAATGTAATAGTGTGAACAGTGTCGAAGGTACTCGTAGAGAACAGAGCGCTGCCATATGCATTGGTGGTGCCGTAGTACACCACACCACTCGCGTCTTCGTCTGTTCGCCAGTTGATAACCGCCGATGTATTATTGACCACCGGCACCGTAACGTGCGAAATGCTCGGCGGCGTCGTATCGGCTTGCGTGGTAAACGTGTAACTAACTCCGATGTTGTCATCCATTGCGGTATTGCCAGACTCGTCTTGCGATCGAACCCGGAAATAATACAAGGTATTGCCTGTCAAACCGGTGAGGGTAACGGTATGAATAGTTGAGAGGGAGGCGACGTTGCCTGCCAAACTACCGTACAACGGACTGATACCATAATCTACCAAATCGTTGGCATTTTTGTCGGTACTCCACCGAATAATGGCAGTGGTAAGGCCAACCGCAGTCGTCGTAACACCCGTAATGATTGGCGCGGTGGTGTCTGGTCGTACTTCCGTCCGGAACGTATATCCACGCGTTGCGTTATCGTCGGTGCGGGTATTCTCCGACAAATCGCTCGAAATAACACGGAAGTAGTACGTCGTGGATGGTGTTAAATTAGTCAGTGTAAAGGCGTGCACTGTATCGTATGAGCTCGTCACCGCCATAGAGCTGCCATAACTCACACTCGTACCATAGTCTACTTCTCCGGTCGACGCCTCATCGGTGCGCCACGTAACGATAGCCGATGTTTGATTGGTGAGCGTGCTTGTTACCTCGGTAATAAGTGGTGCCGTCGTGTCGGCTCGCGTGGTAAAGGTGTATGAATCGCCGCCATTATCATTCACCGCCGTATTGCCCGTGATATCCTGCGACCGCACTCGGAAATAATATCGAGTGTTGCCCGACAACCCTGTAAGGGTCACCGCATGTGAGCTGGTAGTAAAGTCACCCGCATCACCCGCAATTGATCCATACGCATTTGTGGTGCCATAATCGACAAGCTTATTTGCGTTCTCATCGGTTGCCCACCGAATGATGGCGCTGTTAAGCCCGATGCTGGTGCTTGTAACGGCGGAAATGATTGGTGGGGTGGTATCGGGAAGAAGTGATGTAATAAATGTTTGGTTGGCGGAAATTGTCTCATTGCCGTTGGCATCTTTTGTGTGAATACGATAATCATACACTGTAGCAGCATTTAAACCGCTCACGGTTATCTGGTGCTGAATAGTAAGCGTGTCATCGAGCGTGGTGGTGCTCCCATACCCGGTAGAAGTACCATATTCAATCATTGAGTCCGCTACCTCGTCAGTACGCCACGAAATGGTGGCATAGCTTGCATATGATGTGCTGGTGACGAAAGAAATAGTTGGCCCCATCACATCGTTTGATGTGCCAAAACTATAATACATTATCAAATTATTAACGATGTGTTTGTCGACTGACGCGACTCCATTGTTAGCTGTTGACTGCACATAAAAATAGTAGGTTGTGCCGAGCGTCAGCCCAGTGAGTGTTACGGAATGATGCGAGGTCATGCTGGCATTGCCGGAGCTACTTGAACCACTCAAATTTGAATTGGTTGAGTATATGATATAAGAATCGGCTGAATCGCTGGTATCCCATGTGATAGTGGCCGAAGAGTTATAGACTTGTGTGACGGCTACATGCGAAATCGTAACTCCGTTTAACGTCGTAAATGTAAAACCAGGCCCACCATTATCAGCAGTACCAATTTGGTTGGTGACATCTGCGGAGCTTACATTATAGTAATATGTTGTATTGGGTGTCAGGCCGGAAAGCGTTACCAAATGTTTGCCTACTCCTCCCGTGTTGTTCACCATGCTCGAAACAGTAGATATAGTACTAAATGTGCTCGACACCGTGGAATAGCCGACTCGTGAATCCGAAAGTGTATCGGTTTCCCAGGTGACGGTGGCATAGTCGGCACCAGCAGTACTGGTAACATTGGAAATAACCGGGGCTGCAGAAGCACCTCCCCCACCCTCGCCCTGATCTTGCACGCCATTCGCTTTACCTGATAATACTGATGAATTATATGAAACATTACCACTACTATCGACTGTATTTACACGGTAATAGTACAAGGTATTGCCCACGACAGTGCTATCTCCGTAGTAATTGGTAGCGGAGCTACCGACCGTTCCTACCAGTGACCAATTATTTTGGTCGGTGGAACGATAGATTTTGTATGAAGCGAACGCACCGTTCGTGGCCTTCCAAGCAGTGAACAGACGATACTCCGGCGGCGAAATATTAACGTTTGACGTATCCTGGATCATCGCCCCGGTTGGCTGCTCTGGTGTGGTGGCACTCAGTATGGTGGTGGTGTTGCCGTAGGCATCCTTGTACTGCGCGTATACAGTAGCCGGGTTATCGGTGATTGTAATAGTGGTAGTAGCGACAAAACTGTTGTAGGAGGCAGCATTCAATTCACTGAGTGACGTGCCGATCCGATAACTGATTGAGGATGTATCTGTAGCGCTCAAATGCAGAAGTGCCGGCGTCTGTGAGGCGTCAACCGTCACAGACGGGCTTGAGGGCGGCGTGGTATCAAGAATAAATGCTGATGATGTAGTAAAAGCAGTATTATTGGCCGCTTCGTTATCATTCACCACCACTTTGAGAACAGCCGATGAGGTGTATGTGTTTGGAAATTCCTGACGCGGAGTCCACACTGCGCTATAACTACTCCAACTTGATTGGTCGACTGCTTTGTTACTTGTATTACCTACTGCCAAAGCAGCGATGGTTTGACAGTTCGTGCCGCCGGGGCAGTATTGGAACGACGGAGTAATATACCCAGGAGTAGCCGACCCCGATGACGTATCGACGTCGCGCGTCTCGTATGTAATAGAAACGGTACCATCGCTATTCGGTGTAGCTGTTACGTTGCGTACTTCGGGCGACGCGTTCACCACATATGTGGTAGTGACGCTTATGACGGCTGGGGAAAGTGCGGGGTTGGTGGTGGAAAGAAACGCTTGATACTGAAAATAGCGATCGCCACTACCGTCTCGCATAGTAGAAGAGGTATTCTCGCCTGTGTAGGTTGTAAAATATGTGCTGTTCGTACCGTCTGGGCCAACCCATGTGGCGGCGCTTATAGAAGATGTGCTGGCTGCCGTACGTAGTTGAAAACGTATCGTCGTACCACTGGGAAGGCTCGGCGACCACGCGATACTCGCGAGCACGTTGGTAGGATCGCCCGTGTCATACGTTGATGAAATGAGTGTGCCAGACGAAGTATATGATGTGTACGAAAAAGTAACATCGTTGAGTTGTGGGGTTACCGATGTGTCTGCCGTACTCAAAATTGCCTTGTAGCGCCAGTACCGTTTATTAAGAAGCGATGAAGGAAACGACGTTGTCCCGTTGGTAGTAAAGTACGTACTTCCTGTACCATCAGGTCCAATATAACTCCATGTACTATTATCATTGTTGGCGGCCAGTTGAAATTTAATAGAGTTCGAACCGACTCCGGCTGGGGTTGAGCTGGTCCAGCTCAGCGATTTCATTTGCGCGACGCCAAGATCCATGCTGGCTGACGTGAATGTGCCGGTAGAATTATACACTGTTGTATTTACGGTATCTTGAAAAAAAGTATTTGAGTCATTACCAGCTAGAAAATAAATAATATTGCCCCCAGGAGCACGTACTATGTTACCACCAAAAGTTCGTGGAACTGCCGCCGAAAGCGTGCTTGTAATCGTAATCCATGCATTTCCAGAAATGGAGTAACGATACAAACGATTCGTACTACCATTCGTAACATAAATATAATCACTCGAACCGTCACGTATCATCGTTGCGTCGCGGCTGAGAGTGGTAAGGCCGGAAGCGGCCGCGAGCGAAGTCCACGAATTGGTGGAACTCGTATAACGCAATAGATGTGCTGCTGCACCACCGAATTGGTTCTCCATGCTGTAGAAATAATCTTCACTCGTTCGGTGCAAAAGGTAGGAACCACTATTGGCATTGGAAAGTGTTGTCCACGAATTACCGGAAATGGAATATCTATATAACTTACCGTCGGCTATTGAATCACTGACATAAATATAATTTGAACCATCCTCACGCACCACGTTAGTATCGTTGTAAAATTGACTAAGTGCTGCGGGCATTGCTGTCATTGTCGACCAACTGTTACCGGAAATGGAATACCTGTAAAAGGCTGTACTGTTGGCGCCTCGTACCATATAAATATAGTCTTCGTTGCCGTTGCGAATGAGGCGAGAGCCTGCGAGCGGCGCGGCTGGTGGCGACGCCATAGCAGACCAGCTATTACCACCTATTGAATAGCGGGCAAAAGCAGATGCATTACCAAGTAATGCATAAATGTAGTCCTCATTATTATTACGGACCATATAAGCACCATCACCAAAATTTGCTGATGCGGTAGCAAGAGGCGCCCATGCGTTACCAGAAATACTGTAACGATAAAACACATTTGTACCGATACCCGTAGCGGGCAGCAGGTACATATAGTCATCACTACCATTCCAAAGCAGTTGTGATGCGCCAGCCGGGAGTACCGGCACATTGGCGAGCGACGACATGACATGTGCCTCTGTGGCTGCTGAAACCGACAATGTCATATTCTCATTGACGCCGCTGCCATTCAAAGTAATGTTGGAAGTTGTCCCGCTATTCCACCCCCCACCACTTCCGCTGCCCGTCGTCGTGGTGGTACCGTCATCGGTGAAGCTGTAGGTACTGCTTGCGATCGTAATCGTCGTAGTACCCGTGGTAACAACATTCGAACTACTCGTATACGAATTCCAACCGGAACTGTTTGCCGGATGGCTCGCTACCGCGCTACTGGTGCCCCCCGACCAATTTGCTTGCACAAAGGTGTAAGTTGCACCCAGGGCAGTAGGGATTGACGTCTGCAGTGAATAAACAAAAAAAGC
>CAYTPE010000009.1:246-8025 GCA_964439885.1 uncultured Gammaproteobacteria bacterium | reverse complement strand
ATACTCGTGATTGCCAGCTTGCCGTAATGACCCGTAAATAATTTTTTTAGAAAAGTCCTGAGCCGCGCGCTGTACGTTGGTATTTTAGATGATTGTTCTTTGAACAAAGAGCGCAACAAGCACACAAAATCATCCCGCCTCCATACGGGAGTTGTCTGTGTCGCAAAGCGGCGTGCCTTTTGTCGCTTTTTATTTTTTTCTTCAGCGATAAAAGGTAAATCAATTTTCATAATCAACAAGCAACGTGAGAGAGTCTCACGCACTTGCTAGTATAGCAAAAAAATACTTTTTTCACAGAAAAAACTGTTGATAAAACCTAATAAGCAATCCGTATACGGATTGCTTTTTAAATGAATGTTGCCGTTATTTATAAATCGCCGAAACAGTATCGATTGTGTAGCGAACTGGGCCGCCGCTGTCGTGACGCACGCTTATTCCGGTCTGCCAAATACCTTTTGAAAGATCCACTGGCACGGATACACTAAGTTCGGTTTGGGCACCTGCGGAAATTTTCTTCGGCGAACTACACTTTTCTACTTGGTTTGGTGCGTAGACATGCGCGCACACTGAGAATGTATTATCTTTTTGTGTGCTGTCGGCACGAACAAACGCTGAAACAGTATAGGTGGTAGCGGCCTGCAAGCTGTTCGCGTCTTCAATGCGCGTTACCCAATAATCATCAGTATTATAACGCGATGACTCGACCTGCAAACTAGCTGATCCAACGAGTGGATTTGTGGTAACACGCGTCAGTTTGTCTGAAGCGTCTTGTGGAGTAAAGCCGGCCATACCGGATTCAAACCCTCCGTCAGTAATAAGATTTACTCCCAATAAACTTGGAGACGGTGTTGGAGTTGGCGTGGGCGCCGGTGTTGGTGCAGGAGTTGGCGAAGGTGTAGGTGCTGGTGATGACGACGCTACTGGCACTGGTGAAGGAGCGACATTTCCCACTGCTTGCGGCGGATTATTGCCGGCTGCGAAAGCTCCAATATCTCCACCCACTCCCGCAGCCGCTCGTGCCATACGTTGTGCCCGGTACAGGTAGGCTTGATTCGGGGTAAGATTCAAGCCGAGAGCGTTATTCGTCACTTCGGAAGCCAGGGCTCCACCTGTGCCAATGAGCGGTGAATTTGCAGCCAGATGGAAGTTGTTGCTATTAACATCTACAAATCCTGGATTGTTTTGCGCTGATGTGATTATGGCTTCTGCTCCAGCTTTACTGGCTGCTTTAAAGGTATAGTTGGGACTCACCCAATTGGTGCCGAAGACAAAATTCTCACTACCACAGTAGCCAAACTGATAGGTGGATGGTGCAGCCCCAGCCGTGCGCGGCAGTACCGCGAACATATTGTTGCGCACATCGATAACACCCGGCAATGATCCTGGTTTACAATCAAAGCCACCGTATTCGTTATTAAATAAACTGGTAATGCCGCCATATATATCAGACTGATTGGCTACTGTCACTACGGTATTGTGATAGAAAAAGAGCTTACTTCCCGTCACTTCGGCTTTGCCTTTATTACCAAAATAATGATCTTCATTCCAATGCACATAGTCTGGATTGAAGACGCCTTTATTCACAACGATATTGCCGTACACGAACGTTTGTTTAAAGTACGGTTTGGCCGCCAAAACATTCCACGATTCTTCTGGCTCAACTAAATCGAGATCCCAACCAGCGGGTGACTGCTCGATGTAGTTGTATCGAACAATGGTACCGGCGGATCGGTCTTTGAGCTGGCTGCCGAGCATACCTGTGCGCGGCGCGCCGTAGTAGTTACCTTCTATAATTGTACCGTCTGATTCGGTGTATGTTTGATGTTCGGAGTAATTATTCACGACACCGTTGTTATAAAAATAATTATCGCGTAGTACCGTATCCACCTGCACACCATCCCACCACGTTTTACCGCCATTTGACCCATCACCGGTCCAATTGTAGAAACCTAAGCCGCAATTGGTGAGAATATTATTGCGAACAAGGATATGCTGGGCCGAGCGAGCGTAGATACATGCCGCAAAGATATCGTACTTTGCCTTCGCCCCATTTTCACCAGTGAAGGAATATGTCTGATAGCCATCTTGCACCTGTAAATTGGCAATTTCAATGTATGAAGGTAGTTGCGCGGCACCGCCGGGGTCATCGGGTCCATCGGCGTGCACAGCAATTTGCACCACACCGCTCCATTGGATACCATTTCCTCCTAAATCTTGCCAATGGTAATGATTATTTTTGCTTGTCACAGCATTGTTGCCGGATATTATCGGCAATGCTCCGCTTACCGGATCGGGAACACCCAACACACGAATCCACTGCGACGGTGTGCCCTGACCGGAAATTAAGATTTTTTCGTAATACGGTGTTGGTTGATAGTGAATGTACACGGTATCACCTGCTTTCAACTTGAACCACGGCACTTCGCCGAGTGTTGCAAGCGATTGCCCTGGGCCAACGTGATACGTGGTGCCAGCGCCACCGGGTGCGCCATCGGCTGGCGCCGGCTGGACGTTTGGCGTAGGCAATGGTGATGGAGTGGGAGAAGGAGTTGGGGTTGGTGCGGGTGAAGGTACTGGTGTTGGAGATGGTGTTGGTTGGATAGCAGGGATCCACAATGCCGCTGAGAGATTATCGATGGTGTACACCACTTCTTTGGCGCCAAGCGAACGGATATACCAACTGACTGCTACCACTTGTTTATTTGTCAAAAGTGGAATGTTGGCAGTGGCAGTGTACATTTTCCCTGCTGTATACGATAAATTAACACACCCCGAAGAATTAGTTTTATCTGCATAAGCGGCTGTGCCACAGAGTTGTGTTCGTGTCGCGCCTTGGTCGCGCCGTACCACTGCCGATACCGATAACTTATTTGCTTTCGCAAAACCGTTGTTTGGTAGGCGTTTTTCAAAAGCAATGGTTTTTTTGTTCACTAAATCTATCCGTAGACTTGTCGTGCCGCTCAGCGGACTGCTGGTATTAAGCGATTCGGCACCTTCGCGAGGTGTATACGGATTTTCAAAATCACCGTTGGCGAGTAGATTCTCGCTTTTAACGTATGTTGCGGCGTTCGCGTACGAAGCATATATACCCGCACAAATGACGATGCACACTACACTATAAAAAATTTTTTTCATATCAAATAAATAATGCATAACTAATCTCACTATAGCACAGGTAACAAAAAAAGTCAGTCTGCCAACTGACTCATCATTTACATATGCTATAAATCATCAACATCCATAAGGAAGCTTCCTGGCTTGATCTTTTTTGGTTTAGACGGAAATGGTGCGTCGTCATCCGACACGTAGCTGACACCGGCATCAGGATCATCAAGTACAGTGCTATTAACCGATAAAAGCGAATGATCTTCGAGTAGACCTGGTTCAATTTCGTTTAGAAACATGGACGGGCCGGCCATAAAATCGCCGAAGGCTCCGCCAGCCATAGGGTATGTAAGGTAGAGAAATTTTTTGGCGCGCGTTACGGCCACATAAAACAGGCGGCGTTCTTCTTCGATGCCGTTTTCTTCCCGTAAACTGCGCTCGCTCGGAAACGCGCCGGCGCTGAGGTTGATGATAAAAACGGCGGTCCATTCAAGTCCTTTGGCTTGGTGAATGGTGGAGAGAATAATTTTTGATTTTTGACTTTCGATTTTAGATTGTGAATTGTTTATTTGTCCTTCTTGATTTTCATCGGCAATAACGCGGAACGATTCTTGCAGCGTGGCATCGGCCAAAAACTGTTCAAGGGAATCATACCGCTCAGCAAAGAGCGCCAGCTGTTTAATGTCTTCGAGGCGATCGCGGCTGTCGACAAATTCCGCGTCGAGATATTCTTTATATGCCGACGTGAGCAGCGCCTCGATGAGAAATGCTGGTGCACGCTTGGGTGTCTCCAGCATCGTATTCCAAATATCGACGAAATTGCGCCAACCTATTTGCGCCTTTGCTCCCAACACGGTTTCACCGAGTCCCACAATTTCATCCTCATTCGAGATTGAACGAATACGCTCGATAAGCTTTTGCGCTGCTGCCGGGCCTATCCCCTCTTCATGCATAAGTACGCGTAGCCACGCTGCCGTGTCCGCGAGGTTATTCAGAATACGTAAATATGAAAGTATATCTTTGATATGCGCGCGCTCAAAAAAGCGTACCCCACCACGATAATCATATTCGATACCCGCTTGCACCAATTCAACTTCAAGCATTTGCGAATGGTGAGAAGCGCGAAACAGCACCGCGATTTCATTCGCCGGGACCCCATCCTCTAAATGTTTTTCGATCCGCTTGCGAATAAAGCTCGCTTCGGACTGTTGGTCGATATGCGGCCACAGCTGTGGCTTAATCCCATGGCCGTGCACAGCGCGAAGAATTTTTTTGTACTGTTCGCGATTATTCGCAATCACGCTATTGGCGACGTCAAGAATCTCGGCACCACTGCGGTAGTTAGTTTCAAGTTTAAATATTTTTGCGCCGGGGTACTCGTGTGTAAAGTTAAGAATATTACCAATATCGGCCGCGCGAAAGCTATAGATACTCTGGGCATCGTCCCCGACGACTAATACATTTTTATGCACGGAAGAAAATTTCCGCACGATTGACGCTTGGATGCGGTTGGTGTCTTGGTACTCATCGACAAGCACATACCGAAACTGGCCTGCATATTTCGCCCGAATTTTTTCGTCGTTCAAAAGCAGCGAAAGATTCACGAGTAGGTCGTCAAAATCCATCGCGTTAGCTTCTTTCTTGCGTTTAGCGTAGAGGCCGGACACTACTTCGAGCTCAGGCAACACCTGACTCCATTGATAGAACCGATCTTCCACCACTTTCTCAAACGCTTGTTCGGCATTGCGAGCGTAACTGATCATGGCCGCCACTACCGAAGCCGACGGGAATCGCTTGCCATCATCGCTTTTGGCTTCTTTAATGCAGAGCTTCAATATGGATTCGCTATCGTCGCTATCGAGCACGCTGAAATTATTTTGGTACCCAAGCAAGGGGGCGTAGATGCGTAATATACGATACGCGATATGATGGAACGTTCCGGACCACGGCAACGCGGCAATACTTGCTAATTGTTCGTTGTTCATTGTTAATTTTCTTACACGTTCTTTCATTTCATTCGCTGCTTTGTTGGTAAAGGTTACCAGCAAAATATGCTGCGGATCGACGCCCTGTTCAAGCAAATATGCCACGCGATACACGATGGTGCGCGTTTTACCGCTGCCAGCGCCGGCCAAAACCAAACACGGTCCGTCACCGTGTTCGACAACGGAAAATTGTTCGGCGTTGAGTTCGGCAAAAAAATTAATCACAACAAACCAAATTTAGTAGCTAAGTGTCTGCGAATATCCAGAATATCTTTTTTAAATTTGTCCATATCCTCCAGGTCGACCGGAAACTCAGCATGGTCTTCCACGCGATTGCTTTTACCTCGCAACACAATTTCTACCGTATGCGTACCGCGGTTACCTCGTCCACCAGAACGGATACGAATGCCATATCCTTGCTGGGCTAACAGGTGCGGGAATTCGTCGAGCGCTTCGAGAATGATCGTCTTAGGGTCGCCGGCCTCTCGCCGCTCTTTCATGCCTTTTGCTTGCAAAGTTCGAAGAAACTTTACTTTTGCAAGTTGCTTTTCATCAGCGGCAACCTCAGATCGAGAACTATATAGATTTCTGTAGTAAGCTTCTCCGGCAGCAGTTAGTACATATGCTTGGGTGTCAGGGTCATGCTCAATATAGCCAGCATCTAGCGCTGTCTGCGCATCGGCATTATACTCATCAATTAGCCCATAAGCATCAAAAACGGCGCTTCCAAAAGGAGTAAATCTTTTACCGTCGAGCACCACAGATCCGTCACGAGCAAAAGTGGGTTTTTCGGATCCTGCCCCAGCCAATTCAGCGGGGGTATGTTTTGGCTCTCTTTTATGGTCTGGCGTCTTTCCGGCAATACCAACCCTGTTAATCCAGTTTGAAAAATCTCCGTCGTCACGAGAACTTCCCATATAGTATATATAAGATTTAGAAAAACATTTTACCACACCTTGCCTCCTTCATCAAAATGCCCTATCATGGTGTACACATACACATCGTATATTATCTTATGAACCAAACACCTAGCTCTACCGACTCAAATCGACTATCCAACCGATCGATACGTTTCATCTATTGTAGCGTTGGAGTGCTCATTGGTGTCACAATACTCTTGCTTGCGTTTTCACATTCCACTTTTACCGCTTCCGCCAACGCTCTACTTACTGACATACGCCAAGACAAAATAGCTGAGGCATACGACAATACCGCTACTGTTTTCAAAAGCAACACTTCCAAAGAGCAGTTCGAAGATTTTGTAAAAAATCACCCTGTCTTCTACCACAGCACTACTACTTCGTTTACCTACTTCGAACGGCACGGCAGCCTCGCGCGATTGGTTGGCACGGTTGCCGACAGTAATGGCTATTCATTGCCTCTCACCGTATATCTTATAAAAGAAGAAGGGCGCTGGAAAGTGGCGGGTTTTGATATTGATATTGGAACGGCTTTCAGCCGCTAAATGTATGCCTTTTTTTGAACAAACTCACCAAGACGCGCACTCCCACGCGCGCACCGGAATATTACACACCGACCACGGCAATATTGAAACACCTATTTTTATGCCGGTCGGGACGCAGGCAACGGTGAAGACACTGGACCAACGCGATCTGCACGATATTGGCGCGCAAATTATTTTGGGTAATAATTACCACCTCCATTTGCGCCCGGGTGAAGATCTTATCGCCGAGCATGGTGGCTTGCATCGGTTCATGCATTGGGACAAACCAATTCTGACTGATAGCGGAGGGTTTCAGGTATTTAGTTTGGGGTTGCAGAAAAAAATAAAATCCAGATTTACGGATGCATCCAAATCTACAGATACTAGAATCACATCCGAAAATCTGGATCCATCCGTAAATCCGGATTTAGTTTCAAGCCAAGCTCGTCTCGTCACCATCGATGAGGACGGTGTAACGTTCACGAGTCACATCGACGGTTCTACGCATCGTTTTACTCCGGAATCCGCTATTGAATGCCAACATAAGATCGGCGCTGATATCATCATGGCTTTTGATGAGTGCACGCCTGATGACATTGAGAAAGAATACGTTCGCGCCGCCATGGAACGAACTCACCGGTGGGCGGAGCGGTCACTGGCAAAGCACAAACAACTTAACACTGTCATCCTGATTCGCCCGCTGGCGAAGAAGGATCCCTCTCCCTTACAAAGGGATTCTTCGGTCGCTTCGCTCCCTCTGAATGACAAACGCTACAAACGTTTCCTCTTCGGCATCATCCAAGGCAGCAATTACCAAGATCTGCGCGTTGAGTCTGCCAAATTTATTTCCTCGCTCGACTTTGATGGCATTGCCATTGGCGGCGAATCGGTTGGCTACAATATGGAAGCAACAGCTCAAATACTCGACTGGGTGTATCCCTATCTCCCTGCCAACAAGCCGCACTATTCCATGGGTGTGGGGCTGAACCCTACTGATCTACTCGTAGCGGTAGAACACGGCATCGATATGTTCGACTGTGTGGCGCCCACGCGCATCGCTCGGCACGGCATGCTCTTCGTTTCGCCACAATCGCGCATTACTCAAGATATCCTCCCCTTACGAAGGGGAGGCACGGAGAGGTCTCCGCTGCGCATCAATATTAAGAATGCCGTTTTTGAAAAAGACACTGGTCCGATTGATATCTGGTGTGACTGCTCAACCTGCGCAAATTACACTCGCAGCTA
>CAYTPE010000009.1:0-236 GCA_964439885.1 uncultured Gammaproteobacteria bacterium | reverse complement strand
ACCTACACCACCTCTTTGCGGCAGACGAAATCACCGGCATGCGCCTCGCCTCCATTCACAATTTGCGCTTTTTGCTGAAACTCATGGAAGAAACCAGAAGCGCAATACAAAAAAATACATTCATGGAATATAAAAACCAGTGGCTATAGCCACTGGTTTTTTAATTATTTTCTGCCCACTCATCGAGTGGTGTTTTTGGTTTTGGCGGCGTATCAGTTAAACCGAGGCGATAGGCT
>CAYTPE010000008.1:18257-25125 GCA_964439885.1 uncultured Gammaproteobacteria bacterium | reverse complement strand
GTATACCACAACGAAAGAAAAAGACAAGACACTATTTTTTATCCTCCCCTGAAACAAAAATCGCGTCGCCCTGCCTTTTGAGGGGGTCTAACTGAGTTTTAAAATCGTAGAAAAACACTTGGCTTGGTCGCGGATCGGTGAATATCCGTTTAAGACCACCAAACACCAGCGATTGCATTTTCTGTTGCCACACTTGAGCGTACAGTGACTCACTTTTTCCGGATGGCACGAGAGAGCGCATGTAATCGAACTCTTCAGAGCTCAGCTCGGCGCCCATCTGTTTGGAACGAGTGTCATAATACTGGCCAATCGCCCGAAGCCACGTAGGAAAACGAATGAGTGGCACATCGATGAGGTGATTCACGAGCACACCACGTGCCTCTTCACTTTTGAAGGTAAGTGAATAATGGCCCAATACATCAGCAAAAGCGCTCAATAACGTGCCCAGTTCGGCAACTTCTTTTTTGGATAAACCTTTTTTGCACTGAGCATACGATTTATCTTTGAGCATCGGAACAAAATCGTCCGCCCCGCAACCCTCTCTCAGACGTGCAAGGACCTCATCTTTTGTGGCTCGGAGACTAACCTTCTTTTCTCCTTGAGCTTGAGAAAGTAGTGGATAGGCAGCATCCGGTGTGTCCTGTTCAAAATGCTCAAATGAATCAAATAGGATATTGTTGATAAAATGCTGTCTCTCATGGACAATCGTTTGCGCTTCGTCCTGCCTAATGCGTTGTTCATTGATAGCGATAATATGTACTGTGACACCACCCACAGCCACCGAAGCACTGAAGAATCCGGAAGTTGGATCGTCGCGCAGTTTGCCCGAATCCAAACTGTTGCCAAACTGAGTATAGTCCTTTTTATTTTGAAAACGCATCAAGAAAAAAGCCTGCGAACGCTCCGCGCTGACCAAACCATTCCGCTTATGTGACCCAACTATCTCGGAAAACAAAAATTGGCCGAGCTGTGAAGCTTTGTTTTGCTCGTTGTAGCCGGGAATTGCTTCGCAGAACAAATCATCGGCTGTACGAGCATTGCTTACTTCGTCCACATATCGATCCATGACTTTCTCGTATCGTTCAATTCTGTCTTTGCCAGTTTCCGAGTTGCCCATCTCTAAAGAACGTACCGCTTGAAGGAGCGCTTCCCGCGGACTTGGTTTAGTCTCATCTTTTTCCCACTCACCGATAGCTTCGAGGGCCGCTTGTTCTAAAGTATATGCACGTGCGGCATTGCTATGCCGGCGGTCAATCACCGCAAATTCACGTTCCGTGCCTCGCTGTTCTGAAGGATGGAAAAAATGAAATTGAAATGGAGCTCCTTCAAAAGACAGTTTTGGCATACAATAGGTAGTAAACGCGGCCGGGAAAAATTACTGACTCAGTGCTCCAGCACCAGCGGGCGCGCGAGGGTTGCTGACGTCGAAGATGAAGAGTGGATCGTTGGCGTCGTAGGTGGACATGTAGAGCCGGTTGTCCACCGTCCAGATGCTCGCAACATCGCCCCTACCGCCCACATTTTCGAGCCACCCGACGCGGTTGAAGTCAGCGTCAAAGAAGTATAGATTATTCTGAACTGTGGGGCTCGCCGAACTGAAATGATTGGTAGTAGCCACACGCAAAATTGGCTCACCACTGGTGGTCTGCTCCATAGAGTAGCCATCGAACACCGTGCCCGGGATAGTCTGGCTCGTGCGATACGAGATACGATTTTTGTAGATATCAAACTTGTACGCTTCGGTGAGCTCGGGCTTATTGCCTGTCCACCAGGTTTGGTAATCTGACATGAACACATACGCACTATCCTTGGCAATATACACATTCGGCCCAGCGCCTACCACGGTAAGCACTCCCGGCTTTTCATTCGAATGTAGCGGTAAAGAAATAAGCGTTACCATCGAAAGATCACGGGTTTTTTGAGGACGAAGTATGGCCTGGCACGACGAAATGCTGGCGAGCGAAACCGAATTGATTTTTTTCGATCCGACGCTCATACGAAAGCGCGGCACGAAAGCGGACGCTGCCATCGCGTCATTAAAAATACCGGCGTCGTTTAGTATAGCAAGATGCGCGTACCCATTCGCGACTGTAGCGCCTGCTGGCACACCTTCGTACTCGAAACTGCGGATGAGCTTGGGATGAGCGGTATTTTTACCGGTCCACAGTTCAATAATGGTTGAAGGTGTAGGGCGATTGTTCAAAGCGGCGTCTTGGTGCGTAATAGTAATGGAAACTGAACCGTCCTGCAGCGCGGGAGCGGTATAGCCAGTCATCGTCTGGAGTGGACCGACCACCGATGGCACATACAATTCCGTGAGCGCGCTATTATGATACGGGCCGAGTGAAGAGTATGTCATGTACTCAAGCATGTTGGATTTGAGCGCGCCGCACGAAGCATATTGCACCAACTTTTGCGGCTCGCTGTCGGCAATAGCTGCAGGAGCAGTATAGGTTTGTTTTTTCAGGTCAAAACTCCCCTTTTCGCACGCGCCATCATCGAGCCGAAGTGGTGAGGGGTGGGTGGGGCAATAATTATTTTGCACTTCCCAAAAATCCGGGTAGCCATCATTATCAGTATCCAGTCGCCATGGGTTCACACCATACGTTGCCCATTCGGATTTTGGTAGAGTGTTTTTGAATGGAAGCGGCGCGGCCGAGGCGAACACAGGAGTTACAATTGATAGAGCGACACACATGAGAAAAAATTTTTTGAACATATAGGTAATTGTATGTTGAAGATAGATAAGTTTTGAAGAATCTCCCTCTCCCCAGGGAGAGGGAGTGTTTTAAAAAAGCATCTGATAAGCTTGTAAAAACGCCACCGCCAAAAAGGCGGCAAATGTGGCAAGCGGCATGACCCACGGCGCGCGAGCGTGCAAAGCCGGGAACTGCTTCTTCATCTGCCAATATACCACTACCATTACCATACATTCAATAGGGATAAAGAAGCCACCCACCACCGTGAGAATGGACACAAACCCGGTGAATCCGGTGAGCAAAAGTAAGAGCGGCACGGCAATAACCAAAAATTTGGCGGTTGGCTTGCTCAGGTGATGGTCCCACACCAATGTTTCTTTGAGCGCAGTGCCTACACCCATAAAGCCAGTGCACATGGCGAAAATCGCGAACGCATTGGCCACCACCAGCACACCTTCACCAAACATTTTTCCGAGTGTGAGGGATGCTACTTCGCTCGTGGCACTACCCGTGGCGCCCACTACCGCCAGGGTAAAGAGAAGATAAACACAAATCGGTACAATGGTGCCAATAAACACTGCCCTGCGAAACCGCGCGCGCTCGCCTGGCATGAGGGCATGCGCTTCGGCAATGGCCGGGGTGGCCGAGAGCGCAAAGAGGATTACACCGAAGGGTATAAATAGTTTTTCGATACTGAGACTTGACGTGGTTGCCCACTGAAAATGCGGCAACAGATATAAGCTAAGCCCCACGATAAGCGCGATCACGAGCAAACTCAATATTTTTTCGGCGCGTTTAATGCGATTCAAACCGCCCCAGATGAGAAAACTCCCCACCGACCAAAAAATAATACTCCACGTTAAACTATCCCCGCCAAATAGAGTACTGAGCGCTAAGCCCTCCCCCACTACATACGCGAGCAGCGCCCCATACGAGCGCAGCACGAGCGTGACAGAGACAAGGTCTTTCGCGTACTTCCCAATATACTTTCCAGCGAGCCCCGGCAGCTGGAGCGATTCACCCGTTGCAGACACGACATCGCTCACCATGAGGTTCAGAGCGAGTGTGATAAATCCGAGTACCACAATATAAGCCACGCCGAGAGTAATCCCCACCTGCGCCACCACATACGGCACGCCGAGAATACCAGCGCCAATCGTCATGCCGGTAATCATAAACACCGCTTCGGAAACGGTAGCGGTTTTTTTGTAGATGCCGTTGTGGAGAACAATTGCGGGAGAGGTTGAATCCATATCTACACTGTGGGTTTATTATACACTAAAAACAGCTATAATGACATACCGAACGTCCAAAGGGTTGACTTTTTTCGTGAATCGCCGTATACTGTAAACACAATTTTGCACGCCTAGCTCAGTTGGTTAGAGCATCTCGTTTACACCGAGAGGGTCAGGGGTTCGAATCCCTTGGCGTGCACCCGATTTCACTCTGTGACGTTTTAAGAGGGCATTATAGCCCTCTTTTGCGTTGTAATTAGCCAAACTTCCGTCCTTGAAGAAGAGTTCGGTAAACACATTTGTCGCCATGTCGCGCTTTTCGTTATCAAGAGCGTTTTTATAGTATATCTTAGCGTCTTTTATGAGTTCGGAAAAAGAAATTACGGTATCTAACATTTCTTTGGTTGAGACGTCTTGGGTGGTTAATTTTTCTTCAACGGCTTTCAGTTCGGATTGTAGTCGCTCATGGTCATTCGTAAACTGCTCAATGGTATAAACATTGGTGCGTAGAAGCGTTACTTTGTTTTGTTCTAAATATTTTAAATCGTCGTTAATACGCTGGCGTTGCTTTTCAAGGGCAGTCATGTCGGATATACGTTTGTTCTCAACGATATTATATAATTCATCTTTAGCTCGCTCCTCTATCTCGGCTAATTCGGTTTCAGTAAAATGGATTTGGTCGAGCAGGTCGGCAACAGAATCGTCAATATTTTTTTCTTTGAAGTTTTTATCTACGCTATCGCACGTTTGTAAACATCTGGAGCGGTAGTAGTTATTCCCTTTCTTCTCATAGGGTGAATAGCTGCGACCACAAGTACACTTCACAAAACCACGGTAGATGAAGAAATCTTTATCGACGTAGTAGATTTTAACACAGCGTGATTTAAGGGTTGCCTGAACTTTGTTAAAAAGTGCAGTGTCGATTAGTGGCTGGTGAATACCGTCGGTAATGTCATTTCCAACTTTAATCTTACCAATGTAAAACGGATTGTTTAAGATTTTCTCAATGCTCTTTTCGTTGAGTGGACGTGAGGCAACTGGAATCTCATCGCGTTCTACACCGGCTAGTATTTCGGCTTTTGTTCGATGTCGCCTAGAAGCTGTACTTGTTAAGCCATGCTGGTTCGCCCACTTGGCAAGTTGGTTCAGACTCCACCCTCCAGTAGCGTATAGCTCAAAAATCTGCCTTACAAGGGGTGCTTTGGCCTCGTCGAGTGGTTTATTACCGGATCCCTTATTCAGATAGCCTAGCGGGGCTTGGTAGGTACATTTTCCTTCTGACCAGAGCTTCTTGTTGGCCCCCTTGATCTTTTCACTAATAACACGGGAGTAATGCGCTGCAAACATTCCATCAATGTCCATGTGAAGCGCACCGGAACTTGTCTCTTCGTACTTGGCTTGCACAAACCGGACATCCACACCCTGCTTTATTAAGTTTTTCAAGATAATACCATCCTGATCGTTTCTGCTAATTCTATCCCAACATAAGCAGATGACGCCCTTGAATTGTTTTTTCATAAGGGCGTCGATCATCTGCTTAAACTTTGGTCGCTCAATCCTGTACACAAACGAGCCGTCTTTTCTGATCTCAATGTCAGCGGTCTTATAGGCGGTGTGTTTCTCCTTGATAACGCCTGCGTCACAAAAGCTCTCCTCAGAAAAGTTAGCGACAACCAGCTTGTTGTTTTTGGCGTAGCGCAAACACTCGCTCGTTTGGTAATCAATCGAGTTCTTTTGGTTATCCACGTCGTCGGTACTCTTACGAGTGTAGATTAGGTATTCATGTTGGTTATTGGCTTTCGTCATACTTTTTCGGATTATACCACGGCTTTGTAAAATTACTAGATCGTCGTACCTTTTTGCCGTTTCGTATCATATATCCTTCAGTGAGTAATCGCCGTCTAATGTTAAGTAGTGTTTTATATAATGCAGTGAAATTTTGGATAGCCTCGTCAGAGAAAACAACGGTATCAGCCGGAGCTTTCATATATCAGAGCCACGGCTGTTTAACTACACTCGTATCGTACACGGTGTACATGAATTCACCAGCATAATTATTTTTGTAACCACGCTCAAACACTTTTTGCTTCGCATTGAGATCACTCATAACGTCATCAATCTTTTGTTCGTCGAGTATCACTTTAGGTTGCTTCAAACCACGGCTCACAAAATACTTTTTCTTACCTCTCATCCGATCATCGCCGTACTGCTTGGTAAAATATTTACTGAGATAACCGCCGATGTTGCGTAGATCGTTGATCACAATTACTTTAATTTGTTTGTCTCGCCACAAACGTCGGATCGTACTAAACAATTTATCTCGTCGTGGCAGATTAAAGTACACCACATGAAAGTGTACTGCTCCCCGCTTTTGGAATTCAGGTACCACCACATACTTGAGATAACTTGCTTTCGTTTTCGTAATCTCGTAGTTCAATCGTTTCGTGAACACCGTGAATATTTTGTTGGCTTTCGCAATATCTGCAATATTCTCTTTGAACGTATACGTGATGAAGACTGGTTTAAAGACATAACCGGTGTCGGGATCACGCCATTGTCCAGCGTTTGCGTTAAGCAGTCTGCGTAATTGTGCTTTGGCTTGGTAGGCAGAGCGTTTACTAGCTTCCAAGCGTTTACTGTTCTCGGCCTCAGTGGCCTCATCGAGGGATGCCAGTTGAGGCTTATACGGGCCCGTGCCAGGCTTACTCACATGGGTGGGGTGGCCGTAGGCAAAGGCTCTACTGAAGGTATAGACCTCGCGGATGTTACCGGAGATCACAACTTTCCGATTAGTTATATTCATAGCTAAAAATTAGGATTAAATCTCACCGTCAATTCTCATTAAGTTCACCTATTATCAAGCATAACAGCGAGGTGAGTGAGTGAACCGAGCGAGCGCGTGCGAAAGGGCAGGTCGCCCGCACTCGCTCGGGT
>CAYTPE010000008.1:0-18247 GCA_964439885.1 uncultured Gammaproteobacteria bacterium | reverse complement strand
AAACAGAAGAAATATCTTGTACGTTACGAGCACTATTCTTTGACTCAAACGTCTGTGCGTGTGCAACTTTTTTTCGCGTGCGGCAGCCACGCGAAAAAAAGATTGCCCCTCCGCACCAGAAGTGTTTTGAAGACACGAAGAACTATGTACTCGTATGTACGATTTAAGAAGTTTTATTCGTGTTGAGAAGATGAGAAAATAATGCCGTCAAGGCGTGTCCGGATTTTGTTCCGTAACAAGAAGATGCTCGACTTCGTATTCAGTGAAGTGGGCAGTACCATTCTCCGGTTTAATGCCGGTTCGGTAGCTTTGTCCGAGATTGAGCTTAGCGCAGTACTTACCGTACCGTTCAATGAATTCATCCTTGGTGCGTGTATACATGTAGGCACCACGGTAACCGAGGCGGTAATTGATGTAATTGACAAAGCGTTTTGCTAACTCAAAGTTATTGGTATTAAGACAGGGCATAATATGTGTATGTATAGATCGTGATTGTATGTTTCCACTTGTCGTAAGCCTTGCTCACTGCTCTACTCTTAGCCAAACGATCTTCTAAGAGGAGGCAAAGTTCCTAAAAGACTCAACCAAACTAAGCAATGAAAGCAGATAAAACAAAAAGCTCTGTATCTAGTATGACACAGAGCTTTTTTAGGTAGATAACAGTTGTTGCATTACAAACTGTTATCCGGTTTTTTGGTCTTGCTTTAGATATTTTTTGTACCTGTTACGCATCATTCGGATGAGAGCAATTTTACGTTTATCTTCTTCTGCTGTGGGTAACTTTCCGGTAGCTAAATCTTGGTTCATTTTAAAAATGATGTCGGCTTTTTCTAAGTCAGTCAAATTAGACTGTTCGCTGTCGAGCTTTATGAGTTCAGCGTATTTATCTACAGCAAATTTTGGTTTGCTTTGTCCGTCGGCGAAGTACTTAGTCTGAAAGTAATTAATTGTTCCGAAGCTATCTTTAATATCCTGTTTGGTTATACGTTCGCTGTACTCAGTTTTAATTTTTGAATAGCTGTATTCGTGACTTAATATATCTTCGTAGCTATCAAGATAAACGAGGTAGTTATAATAATTCTCGTAGGTAGTGTTGGAAATGACAAAATTTTCTAAATCACCAAGTATTTGATCGGGAGTTTTAGTAAATAGCCCTTCAATAACAAACTCATATTTCAATGGCACGTCATACATACTCATGAGATCGTGAAAATCCATAACGTGCTTCTCACGTGGATATTCGTCATTGGTGGTCATGAGTACTGCTTCATTAGCTCGTTGGTTGCCTTGTTGAAAATCTGCAATAAAATCTTTGTTATGTAACAACTTCAAAATATATGCTTTATCTGCGTTCATCCTCGCTTTATATTTTTTATCTAACGTGATTAGAAAATGATAGTAATACGAAACAAACTCACACTGACAATCTTCATCGGTACAGGGCTTGGCTGGTATCTCGATACGTTCAACTGATTGCTGTTTCTCAAACCCATTTTTAAGCAGAGCGCGGAGGCGATTGCTTAAAAATTCGGAGGCGAACAATGTGGCTTCATGCTGGGGTGTGTGGTCAGAGCTATGGAAGATGAATTCGGTTAAATAGTAGGGTTTTGGCATGGTGGGATTATACCAAGAAAAGACTTTTTGTCTAATTAACTAACATATTGGCACTACAATACCATATCGGCATGCCACGCCCGCGCAAGGGCAGGGCGCGGGCGTGGAGCCGACCAATCTTGAAAAAAAATCCCGCTACGAGTATAGTTAGTTTAATTATAAACCATACGCCATTACAAAATTTTCTAACTATGATTCTGCTAAAACAATACACTGCAAAGGACAAAAAAACGGTTATCAACTTCATGGAAGAGTTGCAGGATTATTTGGTTCAAATTGATCCCATGAAAAGATTGCGCCGACTTCCTAAATACGGCGAAGCATATACCAATGACCTGCCTAAAAAAATTAAGAAGAATAACGGCGCAATCTTTATTGCAGAAGTTGAAAATATTCCTGTTGGTTTGGTTGCGGGGATTCTTAATAAACAAAGCAATGTAGAATTACTAGGATGTGTGCCTACAAAATCAGGTACTGTGCTTGAATTAATTGTTGCAGAAAAACACCGTGGGAAGGAGATAGGCAAAATGCTGATGAATAAAATTGAGGAATATTTTCAACAACATGGTTGTAAGATAATCTTAATTGAAGTATTTGAACCAAACAATCTTGCTCACAAGTTCTACAAGAAAACAGGATATAATGATAGATCTATCGAACTAATTAAAGAAATTTCGTAACAGCATATAATGTTAAACAAAATAAATAATTATGAAAAGCAAGAAAATTCGTGTTGGAATAATATTCGGTGGCAAGTCGGCTGAACATGAGGTCTCTCTGCAATCGGCAAAAAATATTATCGATGCAATGGACAAAAATAAGTATGAAATTACAATGATAGGCATCGATAAAAGTGGCCGGTGGTTTCGGAGCGGTCAGTCAAATTTTCTTTTGAACGCAACTAATCCCAAATTAATAAAACTGAATAAAGAAAATAACAACGCAATAATTCCAGCCAATAATTCAGGGCAGTTAATAAATATTGAGTCTGGCGAGAGTGCAAAGCTTGATGTGATTTTTCCTGTATTACATGGTCCTTTTGGTGAAGATGGGACAATACAGGGCCTACTCAAATTAGCCGGGATTCCCTTTGTTGGAGCTGGTGTACTGGGTTCGGCAGTAGGCATGGACAAAGATGTGATGAAAAGATTATTCTGTCAAGCAGGATTACCAACCCCTAAATTTTTAGTATTTACACACTCTCAAAAAATAAACTTTAATAAAGTAAAGAAAGAACTTGGATTACCACTGTTTATCAAGCCGGCAAACCTTGGTTCCTCTGTTGGAGTTAGCAAAGTAAAAAACGAAAAAGAATTCCAAACTGCGATTGCAAAAGCGTTTAAATATGACAGTAAAATACTTGTTGAAGAATATATTAAAGGCAGAGAGATAGAATGTTCGGTTTTGGGAAATGAAAATCCTGTTGCGTCTATACCTGGCGAAATTCTACCGCAACATGAATTTTATTCCTATGAGGCAAAGTATATTGACGAACACGGTGCTGTAATTGCGATCCCTGCCAAAATATCTCGCTCTAAAATCAAGGAGATTCAAAAATTAGCAACAGCCTGCTTTAAAGTCCTTTGCTTGGAAGGTATGGCAAGGGTTGATTTCTTTTTGACTGAGAGTGGCAATATATATATCAATGAAGCAAATACTATTCCTGGCTTCACACGCATTAGTATGTATCCCAAATTATGGGAAGCTTCAGGCATATCCTATTCAAAACTTATTGATGCACTGATTAAGCTTGCTATTGAGCGATTTAATCGAGAAACTAAATTGCAAACAGGTCTTGAGTTGGCTTAACGACTATAAATTTACTTTTCTGATTGACGGTTAATTTTACCTGTTGGTATAACCAACTCAATTCGGAAAAGACGAACTCCGCGGCACCAAAAAAGCAGTCATGACATGACTGCTTTATTTTTTAATTTACAATAAATATTTTATGCCGCCTGATCCGCATCGCTTAATGTTTCATCGATATGTTTTTCGATTTCGGCAATTCGGCGCAGGCGCTCTGCTTCTTGCTCGGCCTCTTGGCGTCGCTTGGCTTCGGCATCCTCGGCAAGTTGGTTAAGTGCAGCAATTTCTTTTGGCACTTCTCCAAGCAAGTCAAATTCTCGAGAAATCGCTTCAAGTTTAGCTGTTGCTTTCACCAACATCTGTCTCACTATTGCTCGAGCCGGACCGGTATCAGCTTCGAGCAGTGCCGTGCGAATTGAATCATCCTCATCAATTTCATCAAGTAAAAAATTCATACGCTGTTGTGCTTTTTCTGGCGTACTCATTTCAGCGGTAATGCGATTCCTTTTGGCGATACGATTTTCCAATTCGGTGAGCATCTCGATTTGTTCCATAACAACGCTAAAGCGCTGCTGCGCATTTTCTTTATACTGTGCACGGGTACTGTCGAGTGCCGCATCGAGTGTAACCAAAATTTCAGCTGCAGTTTTGCCGTTCGCATCTATGCCGGCACGACGAGCAAGTACTTTTAAATCATTTTGCCGGGCGAGCATTTTTTCTTTCTTAGTAAGTCCTGTTGTTGGGTCAGTCCAATTATCTGGCTGCTCACTTATTCGCACCATTTCTTGCAGTTCCGCCACTGCCTCAGTCAGGTTTTTATAATTCTCTGCGGTAGAAGCAGATTCGTATCGCGCTAAGCGCACTGACGGTGACTCAATCTGAATATCAACCGATAAAGGCTCGTGCGAACGTGTAGATGCTTCGTTCTGCGCAACTGGGGCAGAAAAACGCTGATCGAGCGGAATTGCTTCAGGTGGATATCGCTGTATTTCTACCATACAATTTCATTATAAATAACATGCAAGTATAGCACAAAAAAGGGCTTTTGTCAAGGCGCCTCCCCTACTGTTTTTTGAGTGTCCCAATATAATCGGGTATTTCCATGATATGCTGCGTTTTGAGCCAATACCACCACTCCGCTCCCCACAAATACGCGCGCGGCATACCAAGCGTGGCCGCAAACCAGACATTTTTTTTGAGCTGGTTTGGGCTCATGGATTTGTACTGTTCGGCCAACGAAACTTCGGTAAAATCTTTGTTTGGTATCCACGGTTCGGCTTGGAGCTCGGAGACGAACGCGGTGCTCGGCGCGCGGCCGGCGAGCCACAGTTTGAAACGGTAAAACGCGCCGGGGAGTAAATCATAGCTCATATAGCCGGTCCATTTGTTCCACACCACACGGTAGAGGGTGGTGCCAAACAAGTCGGCATGCTGCACCGCGCCGTTCCATAAACTCAGCTCACCGCTATCGGTGGTGATGGAGGGGTGCGAACTGTCGATCGAGCGTACCAGCGCGAGTTCGCGGTCGAGCTGCTTGGGTGAAAATGGCGGGCACTCCCCAAACGTCAAAAACGGTTCGTTTTCTACTTGCCATATTTCGAGAGCGGGATGATTGCGGTAGCGCTCCACCACGGTTTGGATATACGTATCGAGTGCTTTCGTATAGTCGTCACCCGTGAGTTTCCGCGCCCACTCGGGCAGATGACACTCCGGCCAGCGCGGCGTTTTTTGGCCGATTGCCAGAGTTACTTTCGCCCCGTGCTGAGCCGCCTCGTTCATAAACCAATCAAGCTCATCGAACGAAAACTTTCCCCGCTCCAGCTCCACATTGTTCCACTGCGCCGAAAGACGGATATAGTGAAATTGCCAATCATCAAAAAGTGCCGTGTACGCTTTGTGCACGTCGAGCTCGAGGTAACGCGCGTAGTCGGCGTTGAACGTGACGCCATACACCACCCGTGGGTCGGCAGCGTCGGAGTGGATGAACGTGAAGTACGTCAGAAGGACAATAACTGTCAGTACTGCAGCAAGTATGAGAAATATGAAAATTCGTATTAGACGCATATGATTTTAAACACTAAATCCTAAGCTCTAAACTCTAATCAAATAGGGAATAATAAAATTCAATTTCTACTGATTATTGAACCAAAAATTTTCATAAGCTCGGTTGCTTCTTGTCTCAACACATCTTTATCAGTAACGTACGCCGCTAGCGGCTCTGAAAGACGAAACCACAATATACTTTCTTTAGCTTCTTTACGACAAATTTTGATTCTCATAAAAAAGTCCTTTTTGCTCAACGCTTCATTTGCCTCTATGTAGTTAGCGGCTACTGAACCTGACGAACGAATAAGTTGGCGTCCGTACTCTATATTAGACAACGTTCGAGGTAATTTTTTTACATACTTCTTTGAACTTTCCGCAAACCTAAATGTTCTTTCTTCCAAATCAAATGGATGCTTTGTATTTTGTACTTCATTCATTCGAATTTGTTTAGAATTTAGGATTTAGAGTTTAGAGTTTAGAACCTACACCAGCAGCATCGCCACACCAACGCTTATCAAAATCACTGCCAAACCTTCTTGCACGAATTCTCCCTTCGCGTAATCTTCTTGGAAATAGCGGGGAGCAAAGTGCGTGAGGAGCGCGACGAGAATGATGAGTATGGCATATTGCAAACCGGAGAGTGCGTTCACAATAGAAACGCTGCCGGTGGCAATGGCATACTGCACGAGCAATACGCCGACGATGCCCAATGTTTTATCCAAACCAACAATGATGATTTTTTTGGCTCGCTCGGCAGGCACGGATGGCGCGCTTGTGCTTTGTGTTTTGCCGATACGCCAAGGCAACGCGGAGCGCACGCTGGCAAAGGCAAGCAGCGCAAAACCAAAGATGCCGATCGCCCCACGCGTCCACACGAGACCGGTGTAGAATCCGTAATGATCATACATATATTTGGCAGCCACATTCGAAGCCGCGTAGGCGAGGCCAGAGAGCACAAGCCACAGCATGCTGCGGTGCCACCCGCGATTTTTTCTGGTCTGTTCGAACGAAATAATGAGTGACCCAAAAATAAGGATACCAATAGCAACCAGCTGTACGGCGCTCACGCGCTCACTAAGCAAAAAATACCCGAGAAATAAGGTAAAAAAAGGAATGGACGCGCCCACCAGTGGTCCGCCGTGGCTCACTTCGCTGTGCTCGAATCCACGATACATGGCGTAGAGCGCGATGCCAAATGTGATGCCGGAAGCGAGCGCGATGGAGTAGTCGAGCGGAGTTTTGAGCAAAGCTACGCGGAAGGGAAGTAAAATAAAAATGAGGATGAGCGGAATGGTGGAATAAAAACTATACACGAGTGGCGACACTTTTTTGTCCGAGACGATAAATTTGTCGAGCAGTGCCACCACGGCGAGCGCGGTGTATCCAAAAAAAGAAAAAAGTATGTACATATTCAACTGTCATCTTGAGCAAAGCGAAAGATCCCTGTCTCGTTCAGAATTACCATAAAATGTTTTTGCAATACATTAATTGTAGCACAAAAAAAATACAGCCGCTAGGCTGATAATTCTCGTTTCTAAACCAATCACGTTTACTTTTTGTCATTTCCGCGCGACAGTCCGTTTTTGGCGGAAAAGCGCGAATCCATCGTATCGTTTGTACCACCAGATCCCCGGTCCTGGCCGGGGATGACATGTGAAGACGTATTCGTCGATTTGTCATTGCCTCCCACATTGTCATTCTCGCCGGAGCGGGAATCTCGCTGTTACAAAGTAATACTTTTTTATACACACAACAATTGTAGATTTAGGGGGGAGCCGCGGGAGGTCATAGGCAGACCTCCCGCAGCGAAGGTGTTCGAGATTTAGTGGGGCAGCCCGGGCCGGGGAGCCGGCCGGGGCGGCGGAATGATTGGGGGAGGGAGCGGGAAAGGCGGCCGCGGCCCGGGGCGCGGCGTGGGGGCCGGGCACTCGAGGGGCATGGCTAGCCCCTCTCACTCACCGCCCACCTTGACGGCGAGCGGTGGCGGTGGACTGTTGACCACCCCAGCACGCTGGCGGCGCAGCGCCGCCCTGGCGGCGAAGTCCGCCAAGTACCCGGGATCCTCGAAAGGATCCGGGCCGCCTTTTTTGGCGGCCTTCCAGGGGTCGGGCAGACCCCCCGAGTCTACTGTTAGACTCTTTTTTCTATCCATCTGGTAGCCTCTAAGCAACGAAACCGGTCGGCACAGCGGCCGACTGCGCTCCCGCACCATGCGGGCTCGCGCAGATCAAATCCGGTCTCAGTTCGAACCGTTTTGAATTACACGTCAATAATCAATCATGTCATTCCGACCGAGGAGCAGCGACGAGCGGAGGAATCGCTTGACAGGGTGAAAGGGATTCCTCGACTTCGTCGTGAGGACTCCGCTCGGAATGACATTTTGTGAAAAGTCTGGAATTGAAATGCAAAACGGTTCGACTGAGACACTTTCTCGAACACTTTTTTTGTAAAGAACAATCACGTCTTTCGTCCTATTCGTATTCTGCGGGACTCATCAGTTGCCGCATCACGGCAAGAGACTTGGACGCAGCAGGGGCGGGCCGAGTGCTCGCGTTCGTCTTCCGAAGAAGACGAAGTGCGATGGTCGGCGTCCGCTTGTGGCGGACTGCCTCTGCTGCTGGGAGCCATCACCTTGTGTGACGGCTCACGCTTGAAAGAACGAGAACCCTCGGGAGGGCGGCGCGACGAGGCTGTGGCCTTGTCGCGGGTCGTGGCAGCGCTCTCGCGCCGCCCTCCGTTGGGGAGACCCTACTTCGGGTCGGTGGTGGGCTTGGGCTCGTCGAGCCCCCAGCCCTGGCCGAACGGATCGAGATCTTCGATCGTCCGGCGCGGCGGCACGACTTCACCACCACACGCCACCGTCCCAGAGGACGTCTGGATCATGCGGCCGACCGGCCGCATTTCTTCATCCCCGAAGGGGAGGGGGGCGACGGCGTCGCCCCCCACGAATCCTCCAAAGTAGCTGGCCATCTTGTTTTTTCCTCCCGCTCGCCCACAGGGGCGAGCAAACTGTGTGGGTCAGGGACCAGTCTAAACAAAACAACTTAAATAAATTATCTTGTTTAAACCGGCCCCACTTTTTTTGTAAAAAAGACCCTGAGTTTTTGACTCAGGGTGATTGTGATTTTAGTTTGTGTTTGAGCGTTATGCTCTACTAAACTCACTATCACCCCGCGCCAACAAAAAACGTACAAAAATAGAGGTAAAGTAGTTTACCTTCTTGAGGTTCATCTGGTTGTGAGAATGACGCGATATCATATTAGATAGGATGGTACCATAAAAACGTTTCTTGGTAAAGGTAGTTATCCACACAGGTGGATATAGGCATAGCACTACGCTATCATTCCCACCGAGTCCCGATTCGCATCGGGACGAGTGGAGGAATCCCTCTCAATTCAGTACAAACGAATGAAAGGGATCCTTCGTCCTGAGTACTCGGGACTCAAGATGACAATGATATGTGTAATGTACTGTCATTCCCGCGCAAGCGGGAATCCATCGCGTAAGCCATTCACCCGAGATTCCCGCTCTGGCGGGAATGACATGCTATACTGCAATATAGTACTTGATTATGTACAATCATTTTTTTTACCTTGACAGCCATTTCTCCTAGGCATACCATTGAACCCGAAAGGAGGTGGCCCATGTCGCTGCTTACTGCCCGCCAGGCCGCCATTATACCTCTTCCGCTCCGCCAAGAGTGGAACCGCGGCCTCGAGGCCGCGATCGCCCAGCTCGAAGAGTCGGAAGTGGTCGTAGAGCGCGTTCGCGTGCTCTACAGCGTAGTCGACTTCGTCGCGGTGGTCCGCGACGAGCTCGGCTTCGTCCACACGCGCCTCGCCGAGGCGCTCTACTGCGCCATTGGCGCTACCCTCGGCGACGCCGCCGGCGTCGTCCTCCTCCCGCTCAGCATCCGCTGAGCCCCTTCCCCACCCCATTCCCCCGCTATTGTCTATCGCTAAACAACAGCGGAGGGTGGAGAAGAAAAAAATAACCCGCCCCGACGTACCGTCGGAGCGGATTTTTTAAACGACATAATATATCCCTTCTAAAAAGAAGGGTGTCCCGATTCGCATCGGGACGGGATGTGTAACATCCTTATTATAATTATCAAATGTACTTACACACCCCTACCCCTCTTTCTAGAGGGGATGTGAATGCATTTCGATTTTATACTACTAATGTCTCACCACCGACCGATACATATTTTCAAGACTATCAAGATATCTCTCGCGTGAATGTTTTTCCATTACCAGTTTTCTCCCCCGCTCCACAATTGCTCTGGCTTCAGTATCAGGCACTTGCATCGCCATGTCTATTGCTCGCGCTAAATCTTCCGGATTTTCCGCTTCAGCCAAAAATCCAGTGCTTCTGTCTAAAACTGCCTCTGAGAGCGCTCCACGTTTGGAAGCAACCACCAACCGACTGTGCGCCAATGCTTCGAGCGCGGAGAGCCCACCGGTTTCATAGAATATCGACGGCACAGCTACCACGCGCGCTTCTTTATATATACCGCTCATTGCATCGGGCGCCACCCAACCACGTCGCTCTACGTTGGTAAGTTTGTGTTCAGCGATAAAAGCATCTACCCACTGCGCTTCCGGGCCGTCGCCAACGATGAGTACCTGGTACTTAGCCAATCGCGTGAGCGCGCGCATGAACACGCGAATACCTTTTTCCACATGCAGACGTCCGGCAAAAACTATTTTGGTGCCAAGCGCGTTTATGTGCATGGGCGACTCGACTGGGTTCGGAATCACGGCTAATTTGTTCGCGTTAAATCCATACTGAATTAATTTTTCTTTCACAAATTCACTCGGACAAACAAGCATGTCGAGTTGCTGCCATATTTTGTTGGCTTTATAAAAATGCATTTCGAGCATACCGGCCAAACTCTGCAGACGACTGTTGTTGATTGCCTTGTAGCCAAAACAGTTGAACGCTTTACCGGCTAATTTTTCTTCGGCCAGATGCTCTCCCAAAAGCAGATTGTGGTTGGCGCAGAGCGGAAAAAAATCATGCACGGTCATCACGGTGGGGATGCCGAACTCGCGCAAGGTGGTAAATGTGCTGGCCGACAATTCGTGGTACACATTGTGCAGATGCGCCACTTCCGGGTGCGTGAGGTGCGCGAGCTCGCGCAGTTTGTACGTCACTTCGGTCGAAGAAAAAAAACGCCGGAACGCTTTCCATTTTTCGCCAAGCGGCATATCGCCGGTGAGCCGTACAGTGCTCACAAAAAACTGCGCGTAATCGGACGGCAGATTACCCGGCGCCTGCATGGAAAATTCCGCCACCGTGTGCCCGCGTTCGCGTAGGCCGTTGATGGTCTCAAAAAAGACAGTTTCGCTGCCGCCTTTGATTGAAAAAAATTTGTTGGCTTGTAAAATACGCATAGAGTGTAAACAAGCTTAACCCGCTTTCGTTATTCTCCTCTTAAATGAGCGTGGGGCGGTCGTTGGTTTGTGCGCGAACAAAATAAGATTTCTGCCACCTTTATCATCACTCCATCCGCGTGTGGAAAAAAAATGTGTGTCTTGCACCATGAACCCGGCGCGCTCGACACAGGCGACGAGCTCGTCACGCGAAAAATGGTGGTAGTACCGCTCGGCTAAAACTTTTCCCGACTGATCACGCCACGGAATAATAAAATCATTCTCGGCGATGCGTTTCCAATTTTTTTTCTTCAGGCGCGCCCAGGCGCTCTGTAGATTCCACACTGATATATACAGCAAACCCCCGGGCTTCAGTTCGCGATATATGTTCGTAAGCAATTGCACTCGGCTCTTTTCATCCGGCAAATGAAAAAAAGAAGCGATCATAAAGGCGCAATCAAAAAACGCGGGAGGAAATTTTTTATCTCTTTTCGCGTTACAAAAGAAGTGCACCATGCCTTTTTTGATCGCTTTCGCGTACTCGGCGCGCGCTTGTTTGAGCAGTTGTTTACTTTGGTCGACACCAAAATACTCAATTTTTTTATTTTCGAGCATGAGCAGCAGCCTGCCGTTGCCGCAGCCCCAATCGAGGATCCTTTGACCGTTCTTCAAATATGCGCTAAACTCCTTAAATTCAGGCCAGATTTGCTGCCGTGTCGCTGAGAAGTGCTCAGCGATTCGATCGTAGGCTTCTCTATTTTGAGCGATTAAATCCATACATGACTATTGCCGAAAAAATCATTACTTTGGCCATACACACTCCTCCCAAAACTGAGGCCGATTTGAACGTGCTCAAACGCACGGCACTCGTACAAAAAAGGGGGGGCACTAACGAGGGCTTGCCGAATAAAACCCAACTGCTTTCAGCATACCACACTCTGGTGAAGAAAAAAAGCATTCAGCCAAACAAGGCTTTGGAAAAATTGCTCACCCGTCGCGCCGTGCGCACACTCTCTGGCGTGACCATCGTGACGAGCCTCGTGAAGCCCTACCCTTGCCCCGGCGAGTGCGTCTACTGCCCGCTCGACGAGCGCATGCCCAAAAGTTACTTGTCGGAAGAACCGGCTGCCATGCGCGCGCTCCTGCTTCAGTTTGACCCGTACGAACAAATGGCCAAACGCATCGAAGCACTCGAGGCCAATGGCCACCCCACCGACAAAATTGAACTCATTATCAAAGGTGGCACGTGGAACAGCTATCCACTCGCGTACCAGTATTGGTTTATATTGGAATCGTTTATGGCTGCTAATGAAACGGGCAGAGTCCCCCCCTCCCCTTACGAAGGGGAGGTTGGGAGGGGTTTGCCATCCTCTGCGACCGCCGTCACGTCTGCACAAAAGTCGGCAACCTCCCCTACCCCCTCCTTCGTAAGGAGGGGAAACCAATTAACCGAAACGTCCTCATTGAACGATTTAAAAAAAGAGTTATTCAAACAACAAAGATTAAATGAGAAGGCAAAGCATCGCATCATTGGCTTAACTTTGGAGACCCGCCCCGACTGCATCAACTACCACACCATTTGGCAAATGCGCGAGCAGGGATGCACCCGCATCGAGCTCGGCATTCAACACACCGATGACGCAATTTTAAAATTAACCAAACGAGGGCACGATAGTGCCGCGGCGATCAAAGCCACCGAGCTGCTCAAAAATTATGGCTACAAAACAGACTTCCATCTCATGCCGCAGCTCCCGGGCGCCACGCCAGAGCAAGATTTAGCTATGATGGAAGAAATTTTTGAAAATCCGGCGTACCGACCAGACATGATTAAAATTTACCCCTGCACGGTGGTGAAGGGGTCAGAGCTTTTCGATTGGTTTGAGAATGGAAAATACGAAGCCTACAGCGTGCGCGAACTCATTGATATTCTCAAAATTTTCAAAAGCCATATCCCCTACTACGCCCGCGTGTCGCGCCTGATTCGCGATATCCCTGGCCAATATATAGAAGAAGGAAATAAAGTGACGAATTTGCGCCAAGTGATACAAGATGAAATGAAGCGTGATGGCTTAGTATGCAAATGTTTACGGTGTCGTGAAGTGGGCCATGTCATGAGTACGATACAAAATACGAAATACAAAATACAGCAACTCAAGCCAAAATTATTTATTGACGAATACGAAACCAACGGCGGCACTGAATATTTTCTCAGTTACGAAGACGCGAAACGACGAATGGTATTTGCGTTCTGTCGTCTGCGCGTTGTGGACACACCAGTGCATCATCCCAATAAAAAACTCAATTCATACGAGGCCTACATTCGCGAGCTGCACACATACGGACAGCTCGTGCGCATCGGCAAAAAGCAAACCGAATCAACGCAGCACAAGGGCCTCGGAAAAAAATTAGTGAGAGAAGCCGAGCGTATCACCAAAAAATGTGGTATACTAAAGTTGGCGGTTATCTCGGGCGTGGGCGTGCGCGATTATTATCGCGGCCTCGGCTATCGCCTGGAGAAAACGTACATGGTAAAAAACTTTTAAAATGTATCAGCGAATTCTGCGTTACCATCCGCAGTTTTCAGCTTCTACACTACATATTCTATGCAACGAAAAACCCTTCTTGAGATCGGCGTGCTCGCCTGTGTTTTGCTGCTCGGTGGCATTTGGTTCTTCCTTTTGCGTGGCTAGAAAAATCATATGAGACAAACGTTACTTGGCCTGGGAGTTCTCGCGTGTTTTCTGCTCCTCGGCGGTATATGGTTTATAATGATTCGCGGCGGCGAATCTTTTCACACACCTACACCCAACACGCACACAACCGACATATCGGTTATCTCTACGTCAACCGACGAGTTTCCTAATTCATACCACACCGAGTGGAATAACATACCTATCACCGTGGCGGCCTTGCCGCGCGATCCGTTTGTGAGAGTATCCACTAACACCCCAGACACATTCGAACTCATCATGCAGCTCGCCGCTTTTTACCCACCGTCCGGCGGAACGCTGATGCACCCAATTACCATTAGTATTCACATCGAGAAGAACAAGACGAAACCGGGGGCACAGACAGCCAACATACAGTGCGTTAAACCACAGTATGATGAAGCGTCTAATGATTTAACCTACACCAGCGGCACGTACACCATCACAATCCATGCGTTTGCCGCCACCAAATACAGCGGCCCCTACAGCGCGCCAAATCCCTATACCCCAGAAGTTCTGTATATGTTCGAAAACGTCATCAATAGTATTACGATTGGAAAATGCTAAAATATATAGAATAAAAAAAGTCCCTTGCACTGAGGGATTTTTTTGTTCCTTTGCGCACCATAATTCGTATCTATGCCGTCTCTCTCATGATGGGCACAGGTACTGCAGTCGTGCTGCTCACGAGCGAGAGGCTCAAGCAAACAACACGACATGGTCCATTGGTAAAGCGCAGACCACGCGCTCACGGCGGCAAATACGTCTGCCGGCGGGCGATAAGTATTGACTGCGTGGCTATCGCACCCACGTTTGTGTTTTTCAAGATATGCGCGAACGCAGATCTCGGTACCCACAACGGTACAGTTCGTTCACCGTCTACAGAAGCAACACTGTAGCACATAATGAACGGGACGAACTCCTTTACAATCTGCGAACTTCGCAGGGTCTTTTCCTACTACTCTATTCGGGGGAAGACCATCCCGTGCGTCTATACTCAAGAGACGCGCTTGCCCTACTTTTTTTCAACTGCTGTTGTACATTGTACACCTCCACGAACTGATTCTCACGCGCTTATGCGCAGTGAGTACTGCACATTACTTACGCCTACTTATTCTGTATCACCTGCCCCATCACTTCGATGGTGAGGGGCCCCACGGCGCCATCGGGCACGATGTGCGGATAGCCGTGGCCCTTGGCCCACCGCTGGAAGGTGCGCACCTCGCACCTGGTCTGCCAGTCGTACTGGCCCGGGTGGAGCGTCCCATCGCATGATCCATCCTTGATGATGGCAGCGAGGGTAGGGGTCTGCAGCAACCCCTGCAGGGCCTGAATGGCGAGACGGTTGTTGTGCTCGTTGCGGTTGTGAGCCGCGCGCCGCTCACGGCGCTCGAGCACGTCGTGCTTGTGGGTGAGCTCGCTGGTGAGCGTGGCGATGAGCTCGCCCTCCATCCCCGGCTTGGTACGAGAATTCGGGGTGGACTGACTGCCGCTCAGGTGCTCGGGGTTGGCCGTGATGCGCGGCGTAGCGAGCACCATCGGCCCCACACCCATATGCGTGAAGTCGATCTGGTCGGGCGCGCACTCGCCCGCCACCCCATCCTCGAAGGCGCAGATGAGGCTCGTGGCAGGCTGAGCGATCTCCGGCGTGTGTCCGCCGCTCTGCACGGCCTTCACCAAGAGGCACACCGCCACCACGAGCAGGGCCATGGTAGCGCACCCGATGAGGAACTTGCGCGCGGTCGAGGGGCCGGTGATGAGCGAACTGGCCTCAGCCTCCGCGAGCTCGAGCCATGCGGCGTCCACGTCGCTCACCGGCGGGTCGTCCCGAAGCGGCCAGTTCTTGCCGGTCGTCGGCTGTTTGGCCTGGCGAGGCGCCTCGGCGAGCACCGTGGCCGTGGGACTCGTCTCATCGAGCACGCCATCCACCTCGCGCTCGAGCCGCCACTTGGCCCAGCGCCTACCGAGCCAGCGCAGCGGATTCAGGAACTCGTGGCGCGCGGGCTTGGCCTTTTCGAGCAACGGCGCCACCAGGAGCGTGGCGTCCGTGTCGTCACCACCCGCCGGGAACGTCTCGACGGGGTACTGGGGCGAGGCGACGAGCCTCACCGCCTTCGCGGCATTCTGCCGCCGAACGTGCTTCTGCCGATTCTTCCTCCCACCACCCTTCCCCTTCCGGTTCGGCTTTTTCATCGGTGATTCCCCTTTGGCCCTTGGTATCGGGCTCTATATGTACCGTAAATTGTTTTTGGTCTCATTGTCAATGGGTATACAAGAAAAATAACAAAAAAGAGCTTTTATAAACTCTTTTTGAAGAAATCTGCGGCCGCTGCCACAACCGCCACATTTTTGGCGCCATGTTCCCGAAGTTCATCGATGGTGTCGCGGGTCACTCCACCAATTGCCACCCACGGGTCTCGAAAATTCGTCAGAGCGCTCACTATTTTGAACCCAACAGGTTGCCGGTCAGGTTTGGTAGCCGTCTTATAAATCGGACCGATGCTCACATAGTCCGCGCCTTGAGCTATCGACTCTTTCATTTCCGCTACGCTACGATTGGAACGCCCAATTATTTTATTTGAACCGATCAGTCGCCTCACGTGATTAACATCTTTCACATCCTGTCCGACATGCACTCCCGCCACGGGGAATCGCGCGGCAATCAATGGATGATCGTTAATGATGAATAATACTTTTTCGTACCGTGTACGATTGTACTCTTTCAAAAAAGCACAGACTGCTTGCGTTTTTTTGACTACCACATCAAGCGATGATTTTTTGTCTCTGAGCTGCACCACGAGCGCGCCATTTTGGACAAACGAAATAATTTCATCCACTGAATCCGACAGTGGATATACCACGCCATCATAAAAATAATTGTGCAGATAAAAATGTGGCGTGCACACGACGAGCGCTCTCTCCACTGTATAGGTAGTGTGGCGCAGCTCGGCTATACGGTCTGCTGTGTCCGGAGCGTATAGGCTCGCAAACGATTCGAGCTCTCGGAGTGCTTCCGTCACACGATTTGCGTTCGCACGGATGATGGCGAGAGTCGTGTGCGGAGCGTGCGCAGAATGAGCCCTTTCTCCCACGTCACCTCCGACCCGGCTCCCTATGAGTTTGGCTATACCAAAACTCTTCTCCACCTCCGCCAGTTCATGTCTGAGTAAGCGAATTTGTTCGTATAAAGCCCCATTTTGAAAGATAAAGCGGGCAATCTCATCGAGTACCCGGTATCCCTCCCGTGCCCGCGCAAGGGCGGCGTCCAGCAAAGCAAAATCCGTGTTCATAACCGCGTTGCTAAAAAAGTGTGGTGATGGTACCATAGGCACGATAAGTAGTAAACCTATGCACCTCCCCCTCGGTTCCATTGTTGTAAGCGGCCCAGTTATCATCGAAAATGGCCGCGTGCTCCTCAATAGAGAAAGAAAAAATGCCGACACAGGTCCGTGGGTATTCCCTGGTGGCGAAGTCGAAGATTTTGATAAAAGTTTGGAAGAAGCCTGCGCGCGCGAAGCAAAAGAAGAAATGGGAATTGATATAAAAATCATCCGACCTCTCCGCCCACTTTTGATACATACCAAAGAAAAAGTGATCGTACTGATACATTTCTTAACCGAGCGCACAGGCGAAATTGTTCCTGGCCCAGACACCGCCGAATGGGGCTGGCACGATGTATATAATTTACCAACTGACTGCGCCCCAAACGTACATACAATCATCAACGATTATATTTCTTCCTTATGATTTGATTTCAATCAATTGAAGTTTGTTAATTACTAAATGTTAATTGTTCATTGTTTATTGATAATTGTTATTTGTTAATTGTTTCCTATGTACACACATTCACTCACCACTTTTGACCCCGACATTCTAGCGAGCATCAAACGGGAGCAAGGCCGACAAGAAGAAGGCCTGGAGATGATTCCATCCGAAAACTTTGTGTCCCCAGCGGTGCTCGAAGCATTGGGGTCGATTCTCACCAACAAATATTCCGAAGGCTACGTGGGCAAACGCTACTATGGAGGCTGTGAATTTATCGATGAGGTGGAACAGCTCGCTATCGACCGTGCTAAACAACTTTTTGACGCCGAGCACGTAAACGTACAGCCCCTCTCCGGCGCACCGGCAAACGTGGCGGTTTATTTCGGACTACTTAAACCAGGCGACACTATTCTCGGCATGGATTTGAGCCATGGTGGTCACCTTACGCACGGACATCCGGTGACGTATATGGCACAGGTATTTAATTTCGTGCGCTATAAAACAAATGCGGAGGGAAATATTGATTTGGACAATTTGCGTCAGATGGCGCGCGAACACAAACCAAAAATGATTTTGGTGGGCTACTCGGCCTATTCGCGCGAAATTGATTACGCCGCCATCAAAGCCATTGCGGACGAAGTCGGCGCGCTTACGATGGCCGACATTGCGCACATTGCCGGACTAATTGCCGGTGGGCAGATGAATAATCCGGTGCCTCTGTTTGATGTTGTTTCCACCACCACCCACAAAACACTGCGCGGCCCACGCGGTGGTATGATCATGTGCAAAGAAGTGCATGCAAAAGCTATTGATAAAGCGGTGTTCCCCGGCTTGCAGGGTGGCCCGCATGAAAATAATATTGCCGCCAAAGCAGTGGCGTTTAAAGAAGCCCTGCAACCGGAATTTAAAGAATACGCTCGGCAGATTAAA